>JBDKHP010000384.1:0-3026 GCA_039797645.1 Bacteroidota bacterium | reverse complement strand
GAGCCTAGGTATAGCTTCGATTGACGAAGAACACAAAGTCTTGATAACAATGTTGAGCGACTTTTATGAGCATCTGCAAAATAGATCGACCCATGAAAGTATTAACAAGTTGATTGTAGGTATGAAAGCGTATATCGATTTTCACTTCACGAAAGAAGAAGAATTGATGCAAAAATTTGAATACCCCGAATACATGAAACACAAGGCCGAACACGAGTTTTTTGTGAAAAAAGTATTGGAAATAGACGCAAAGTACCGCAAGGGACAATTGGTGTTGTCTTTCGAAATTACTGATTTTTTAAAAAATTGGTTTAAAAATCATATCCTTGTAAGCGACAAAAACTACACAACTTTTTTTATTGCACGCGGGGTGAAGTAATACAGTCCCAATATTTACAAAAGTCTGTCTGGTTGGTGGGTTTATCAACCAGTCAGACGTTTTTTTTTGTCACCAAGGATCTGGCACGAAACTCTAAGCTTGTTTTTTTACAAAACAAAGGCTGGTAATTTTAAATTCACTAAATTTTCTCTAACTTAATAAAACACAAACGATTGCTGATCTTTTGGGTTTGAATAGCTGTTCCGATTGTTGTACTTTAGCCTCGCTAAACAACTAAAATTATCTCAATGAAGATCGGTATTTCTATTTCCATCCTCCTGTTGGTTTTCAGCATTTGGGGTTGCCACAAAGCCTACGAAGCCAAAACCTACACCTCTTTTGACGACTACCCAGTGTATTCTGGCAACGACCTCGGGCTCAGTTATACAACAAACGCCGCGACATTCAAGATTTGGGCACCCACCGCCGCAGCCGTGGAACTCAGAATCTACAACTCAGGCTTAGGTGGTGAAGCCATTCTCACACAAGCACTTAACCCCGAACCAGATGGCGTATGGGCCTGTAAATTAGACGGCGATCAGTTGGGCAAATACTACACCTTCAGGGTCCAGATTGCCGGAAAATGGCTCGCCGAAGTTGCAGACCCCTACGCAAAAGCCGTGGGTGCAAATGGCCAACGCGCACAAATAATCGATCTCGATGAGGCCGCCCCCAAAGACTGGAATAACGACAAAAGTCCCGAACTAGCAAGCCCTGCCGACATTATTCTTTACGAACTACAGATCCGCGATTTTTCGGTCGATCCGAATTCTGGCATCACAAATCGGGGCAAATACCTCGCCTTTACAGAAACCGGCACCCATACCCCCAGTGGCTACCCCACAGGTATCGATCATATTAAGTCGTTGGGTGTTACGCACGTACATATTCTCCCAAGTTTCGATTTCTACTCCATAAACGAAACTTTACCCGACACTGCCCGAAAATACAACTGGGGCTACGACCCACAAAATTACAACACCCCCGAGGGCAGTTTCGCCAGCGACCCACACCAAGGCTCTGTCCGAATTAAAGAATACAAAGCTATGGTTCAATCACTTCATAAACAGGGACTTAGAGTAGTAATGGACGTAGTATATAACCACACAGGAGTTACCGAAAATTCCAATTTCAACCAAATTGTACCCGGCTACTATTACCGACAAGATACCGCAGGCAAGTTTTCAAATGCATCTGGCTGCGGAAACGAAACTGCATCCGAGCGACCCATGGTGCGCAAATTCATCATCGAATCTCTCCTTTATTGGCAGAAGGCCTACCACATCGACGGTTTTCGCTTCGACCTAATGGCTATTCACGACATCGAAACCATGAACCTCATCAGCAAGGCACTTCACGACGCCAAGCCCGACGTGTTTCTCTATGGCGAAGGCTGGACAGCAGGTGCATCGCCACTACCAGACTCCAATAAAGCACTAAAAGCCAACGGTTTACAACTCGACAGAATTGCATTCTTTAGCGACGAACTACGCGATGGCGTAAAGGGCCACGTATTCGAAGCCAAATCGCCCGGTTTCGCATCGGGCAAGAGCGATTTATACAACTCCGTTCGTTTCGGCATCGTGGGCGCCGTGCAGCACCCCCAAGTAAACTACGACAGTGTGAATTACGCGAAAGCAGCTTGGGCAAAATCCCCACAACAATGTATCGGGTACGTATCTGCCCACGACAACAACACACTGTGGGACAAAATTGCGATTTCTCGCCCCGACGCATCCGAAGCCGACCGAATTAAAATACAAACCTTGGCCAATGCAATCGTACTCAGTTCACAAGGCGTACCATTTTTGCACGCAGGCGTAGAGTTTTTGCGCACCAAACAAGGCTACGAAAATTCCTTCGAATCGCCCGATTCCATCAATTTACTCGACTGGAAACGGGCCGAACAATACGCCAACGTAACCAATTATTACACCGCGCTCATAAAACTGCGCAAAGCCCACCCCGCCTTGCACCAAACCGATGCCAAAGCCGTTGCCGAAAATCTCCAATTTTCCGACACCCCTTCTGGCACAATCGTGTACACCGTATCGGGCAATAACGACCCCGCAGCAGGCATCCTTGCAGCATTCAATGGCACCGCAAAACCCATTGAAGTTGCACTACCAGAGGGCATTTGGAGCTTAGCCCTCGACAGCTATATACCAAGTAAATTGGCCGCAAGCAATCTTACAAAAAAGATAAAAATCCCACCTTATTCTGCAATTTTCTTAACAAAATAGCCGAATTTCATTACTGATAGCCAACGACCCACAAATTCACAAATTTGTGGGTCGTTTTATGAAATATTCAACCTTATTTCCACATATTTGCCAACAAGCTGACAGAATCTTGCCCGATCACAAAACCACATACATTCCTAGCGCAAAACCGAAAAAAAAATTAAAAAAATAAGAATTTGGAGCGGGAGCTAAACTTTTCAAATAAACCCCGCTACCGGCTCTTAGCAGTAGTCCTCGCAAACGGAAACGGTATCACTTGGCCGCCAGTGTATTTCAATCTACCCCCTGTACAAAAGGCAATTCCGCGCGTTGCTGTGGGCTACTTGCCGCGATCCGGGCTAGACCGTGCGGCAGTTTTCCAATCCCACGCCGCCGTCACGCAGGGCAAACACTTCTGCTTGGCC
>JBDKHP010000383.1:0-3753 GCA_039797645.1 Bacteroidota bacterium | reverse complement strand
ATATCCGAGGCCGAAGCAGCCACGAGGGCTTTCTCTAACAACTTCTTGGCTTTTCGGTCTGCATCTACGTCCGTTTGCCCATGTGCTATAATATTCAGAGCAAAAATTCCATCTTTATTTTCACGTGATTTAAGTATTGAACTCAGGTTAATAAGCTCCTCAATATTTGCAGGATTGCTAATTGGGATAAGTATTTTTTCGTCTTCACTGGCTTCGGTTTCGTCGATACCTACCGTATCCGCAAGGGCAATATTTTGCCCTCCTTTCTGTGCCACAAATGTAGCTATGGTACAGGTAATAAGAATCATAACAATCGTACCATTCAGCACACTTTCATTCAGCAACCTGATAGGTTCGCCAGTTGAAGTCTCCCCCAGTATCACATTGTAACCAACCAAAACAGCCGCCAAAGTCGCCGCAGCCTGCGCATTGCTTAGTCCGAAAATCAAACGTCGTTCGTCGGCAGAGAATTTGAAAGATTTTTGGGTAATCCAAGCCGCAATAAATTTAGCAAGTGTTGCCACAACAGTCATCACCACAGCCACTTTGATAGTTTCAAAGTCACGAAAAAACACATGATAATCTACCAACATCCCAACTCCGATGAGGAAAAACGGAATAAAAATAGCGTTCCCCACAAACTCCACCCGGTTCATCAGTGCAGAAGTTCCAGGAATCAGACGGTTGAGTGCCAATCCCGAAAGAAATGCTCCAATAATAGCCTCTACACCAGCAGCTTCTGCAAGTACTGCTCCCAGAAAAACCATTACCAACACGAAAATATATTGCGTCACACTGTCATGAAAACGCTTGAGAAACCATCGCCCAATTAGGGGAAAGCCCCACAACACAGCCACACCAAACAAGACCAACGAACCCGATAATTTAATCCAAAAGAACGTATCCACTTTACCAGATGTCATACCAACAACAACCGCTAGTACCAGTAAAGCAAGGGTATCCGTAATCATCGTGCCGCCAACGGTAATGTTTACCGCTCTATTTTTTGTGACACCCAATTTGCTGAGAATAGGGTAAGCAATCAGGGTGTGCGAAGCGAACATACTAGCCAAAAGCACGGACGTCATCAAAGAGAAATGTAAAACCCACAAACCTACAACAATACCTAGAATCATCGGAATCAAGAACGTAAACATACCGAAAATGAGACTCTTACGACTGTTTTTCTTGAACTCTCCGAGGTCAATTTCCAGTCCGGCCAGAAACATAATGTACAGTAAACCCGCCGTACCCGAAAGTATAATCCCGCTGTCGCGCAACAATAGATTCACTCCATTAGGGCCAATAATTGCACCAGCAATAATAAGACCCAAAATATGCGGGATTTTCAACTTGTTAAGAACCAGAGGGGCTAACAATATTATGAGCAAAATTATCAGAAATTTCAGCACTGGGTTTGCCACTGGTAACGACAGCTCAAAAATATTCAGCAACAAAACATTCGTCAATACAGTTAGTAACATACGAAAATGAGTTATAAAGCGAATACCAAACAGAAAAAAGAATTGCTATGAAAGCAACAAAAGAGCAACTAGCTAATAATTAGCAGTATAGAATATGACAATTCGTAAAGTATCGAACCCTATTTTGGAGCTATAATCAATACGAAAATAGCAAAATTACCATTGCAAATTACAAATACTTGATGCGTACAAGCCAAAGAAAGAATAAGGGGCCTTTTTTGCACCTAGTTTCACCTGCTAGACCCCGCGATTCTGTAGAAGGCTTTTGGATCCCCTCCAAAGAATTGCTTGGAAGTTAATCTTCTAAAAACACAATACAACACACAAAGACTTGTTTTTCAGGTCTTTGTGTGTTGTACTGAAATTTTACTTTTTACTCGTATCCAAAGCTTCGCTCATCGAGATACGCGCTCCATTTTTGAAGGCTACCACAAAAGCGTCCTTAAAACCCTTACCTTTGGCCAAGGCTCTAAAGCTTGTTAAATCAGGGAGTTTACTAGCATTTCCAATTGTGTAGTGATATTTTCCAGCCTCGGCGAAATAACCCACATTGCTAAGTCCTTTAAATTCAGAGGCATTCGAGACCAATTTCTTCTCGGAAACTACAATCTGAATGCGGAATAAAACACCTTTTGAGGCAACTAACTGCGCATCGGCAACACCCGTGGGTACTTTACCAGTTTGTACTAATTTTTTCGTTTGTTGTTTACGCCATTCCGATCGTTCTGCCAAAAGTTTCTGTTTTTCTTGTGCTGAAATGGCTTGTCCGTAAATAAGTACAGTTTCGTTGAACCAAGCATTGTAGCCAATTTTGAAAGGTAAGTATAGAGGTTTCTCTCTGGCGTTGAGAGCCTCTTTAAGTCCAGGTTGGAAATTGTTATCAAAGTCGTTAATTGTGCGGGTGTAATCGCCAAAGAGCGTTATCCGAAAGTTCCCGTTGTCGAGCAAAAAGTACGGTATGCCGGTGTCGTCTTGCAAAACTTTCTGACTCTGATCGAGCAGTAATTTACGTATCGTACTAAATTTGGAATCGTGCAGGATATATGATGCCGATTTGGTGTAGAATATTTTTGGACCAAAACTATTCACGAAATACAAGAACTCACTCTTTTTGGCCACGTTGGCATCAGACAAATCAAAGGGGAAGTAATAAATATCTTGCACATATCCCCGGGTCGCGTTGGTAAACGAAATCCGAATGCCTTGAATCTCATCGTCTTGCACATGTGCGTCGTCCTCGCTTATCGCTTTACCGTATTTGTCTAGGAAAAAATCGTTTACTGAAATCACCGTATTGCCCATGCGTGCTAGGTAATACAACATAATATGGAGCGTGCCGTCTAGTTTATTCTTGTTGAAATCTTTCTGCATTTGAGTCGTAACGAAATAGCCCTTTTTGTTAATGTAGCGCAAGGAATACCGTATGTTCTCGAGGTAGGCAGAAAGTACCGAATCGGGCACATTGGTCATGTCGGGCATACTCCCAGCTTTCTCAAGCCCAATCATTATATAGTTTTTGCAATACGGAAAAAAAGCGTTTGCGTACAAAAAATCGGGTCCCGAAAAAGGGTAAATCATGGTAAGCGTATCTGCGGGGTTCGTCACATTGTTTTCCCGTGCCCAAGTCTTGATGGGCAACAAATTGTTCTGCTCTATAGCCGCCCATTCCTTTTCCACAATGGCCTTATGTTGTTTGTAATACGCCTTCTTTTCCCATTCTGGCGACGAATAATCAGAGCTAATTCCCGCCAAAAAATGCGATAAAGTATTGGCATTTCTATCTGGTACTGTTCCTTGTATTTCAGAAGCTTTACTCGGGGATTCCAACTTATTTGTGTCGGCAATGGTGATACTCTCTGAATGGGTTTCTTTATTTTCATCAGTTTTTTCTTTGGTATCGCACGCTAGGAGAAAAAGCATTAAGGACACACCTAAAACTTGCATCGCATTACGCACCAGACGCGGATACATTGTGTCGAGAGAGATTTGAGCGTTGTCGTTGGCTACCGCCCGATACCGTGAAACTGAATGAAATAGCCCGAAAATAATTTGTTTCATCTGTATAAATTTGTTTGTTTTAAAAACTTAAATGCATCTTTGTGTAGCCATATTGGCAAAACAGAGAACAAAGTAAGCAAATCAATTGAAAACTGCCATTTATAATGGAAATTAGAACCCAATATTCGTTGAAGAAAATGAACACATTTGGCGTAGAAGCGAAATGTAGTAAGTTGCTTTTTGCCGACAATACGCAAGATGTTTTAACATG
>JBDKHP010000382.1:0-4762 GCA_039797645.1 Bacteroidota bacterium | reverse complement strand
GCCCAAGCCCATCAGGTTCGCATTGTGCTCAAACGAATAATGAGCTTGGTCTGACACAAAGGCCGTAAGCCTTGGCAGTCCGAACATTCCGTCTGTTTTACTACTCGGGAAGAGTCGGTTGCGGGCAGAGAACATGGCTACAAGATTGGCATTACTCCCGCCTGTTACAAAAATGCCGTCGCCTTGGGTGTAACCCACAATCCCGCACATTTTCTGAATCATTTCGGTTTCGATGAGCGATGCCACAGGGGCAATCTCGAAAGTGGCCATAGAGGTGTTGGTGAGTGCCGTAATCACCTCGCCCATAAAGGCTGGCAGGTTGAATCCGCCGAAAAGTTGATTAAAAAATTGGGGATTGTGGGTGTGGGTGGCATGTTCCAAATACTGCGCAATGTGCAGAAACAGCGTTTCGTACCCTACTCCATCTTCACCGATTCTGAAGTCGATTAATTCTTGCAATTCTTCAGGACTTTTGTAAGCAATAACTTTTTGAAGGTCGGAATCAGACCTTTCGGTAAAAGCAATTACTTGGGCAAAAAAATTATCTAATATTGTGCGATTTCCATTCATAACTTGGTATTTTCGGTAAATAATTTGGGCCAACTCCTCAAATCACTTTATTGCTTCGTGCGGAGGTATTTCTCAAAAGTAGCAGAAATTTCCGATCTTGTGAAAATCCCCGGTTTCGTATATACCATTTGTCCGTTTTTGTACAGAATAAAATACGGCACAGTATTCATCTT
The DNA here is from genome assembly GCA_039797645.1 of Bacteroidota bacterium. Classification (GTDB taxonomy): domain Bacteria; phylum Bacteroidota; class Bacteroidia; order Bacteroidales; family JBDKHP01; genus JBDKHP01. The sequence goes on along the minus strand of JBDKHP010000382.1, from coordinate 4,019 downwards.
CAGCGACCTTACGAGCGATTTGCTTGCATCCGCATTTACTTTTTCTACCCGAATTTTGCCTTGGTATTGAACTTTGAGGCTGTCAATAAGTGGCATTATTTTGCGACACGGCGCACACCATGGCGCATAAAAATCGACAAACACCAAGGTGTCCGACTGTATAAGTTTCACATATTCCTCGGGTTCAACTTTGTGCGTATTATCCACTTGGGCATTCTGTTCCAGAGAAATAGGAAACTGAGAATTAGACCATTCCATCATACCGTGCGTTAGATTAAATACTTTTTTATACCCTTTTTTTATCAGCATATTTGCCGCATGACTACTGCGCGAACCTGTGGCACAATACAAATACACCGCTTTTTCGGTGGGCAACATACTCAGACGTTCCTGAAAACCGGGTGCATACATATTGATGTTTCCTGCCCCAGAAATGTGCCCGCCTGCATATTCGCCCTCGGTGCGCACGTCAATCAGGGTCATGTCGCCAGCCTGTATTGCGGTTTGGAATTGCGCGGCGTTTAAGTCTGTATAACCTGCATTCTGTGCACAGGCGGTAAGTCCGATTAATAAAAAGATCGAAATTTTCAATAAATTGTTCATGTGTTTTTGTGAGTTATGTATCCGATTAAAAAAAGAACGGGAAAAAAAAGCAAAGTCGGCAAAAGTTTCTTCATCTGTTTGGATACCCTCGCTATTTGTGCTGCAATATTCGTCAGAAATATTTAAAAAAGCAGGGCCTTTTGTGCTACGAATTCGGTATTTATCGAGTTCGTAGATTTGTGCATCTTCGTTTACGTTTCCACGGTAGGAGTTGGAACCATACACATGTAACGTCAGGAAGGGAGCGGAATCCAAATTTCCCATTGCGTGGAGCGTGTCGTCACAAATACATTCGATGCTACCTGCGCTGATGGTTTCAACCGTCTCTAAATGAAGTGTATTTCCGCGCAAGGAGTAGCGCCTGTGTGCGGCATCACCAAGGAAATATACCGCACCCCACTCGCAATGCCCATGATCGTGAATGGCTGTGAAATCGCCAGGATTCCAAGACATTACATAAATCCCAAAATTTGCACCCGTGTATAAAATACTGCGTCCGTAGCTCTCTTCAACTGGGTGGTCGAATTTGGCATAAGCTTTCAAATCGTACATGGTAGGTTCATACTCTCGGAGAATACGTTCCAAAATCAGATTGTCCATGTGGTCGTATTCACACAGCGCACTTACAATATATTCAACAGTTGCGGGTAATTTTGGGCACATACCTATTTGGTTTTCGATAGACTTCCCTTATATAGTCAACAAAACCAGGCAATCCTTACAAGGTAAGCCCAAAAAACAGCAAATTTTTGCAAAAAAAAGCTGGCAGCCACCCTCAACACAGAGAGTTAGACACCAGCACAAGATTTTTATTTTGATTCGTTTTCCAGAAATTCAAGAATTAATCGACTGCAACGACCTCTTTAATCTCGGGGATATTTCTCTTTATAGTCGTTTCCACGCCCAGTTTAAGCGTCTGGTAGCTCATATCACAGGTGCAGCAAGCACCCAGAAGCCGCACTTTTACCACGTGGTCGTCCGTAATTTCTACCAACGCGATGTCACCACCGTCGGCTTGCAGATACTGGCGTACCGAGTCTAAAGCCACGTTAACCCGAGACTCAATGCTTTCATGCAAAGTATTTTCCATTGATAACAGATGAATATATGAGAACAAAACTGCCGACTAAAGTATCAGTCGGCAGCCAGTATTTACACACAATTATTTTTTGGTAGAAGCACACCCATCGTGGTTCGTAATTTCCACTTTTTGGGTTGGAGCAAGCGCGGCATTCCGCAATTCTATTTTATCGGCAAGCACCTCGGCCAAAGCCGCAAACTGCGCTTTTACGATCTCGTGTCCATCCACAGCAATTGGATTCCCCGAATCGCCACCCTCGCGAATACCTTGTACGATAGGTATTTGTGCCAACAAAGGCACCTCGAATTTATCAGCCAATTTCTGTCCACCACCTGAACCAAAAATGAAGTAACGGTTGTCGGGAAGTTCTTCGGGCGTAAACCACGACATATTCTCCACAACCCCCAAAATCGGCACATTAATCTGTTTCGAGCGGAACATACCCACACCCTTAATTGCGTCAGCCACAGCTACATCCTGCGGAGTTGTTACAATCAGCGCACCCGTCACAGGCATTTCTTGCACCACAGTAAGGTGAATATCGCTCGTACCCGGAGGAAGATCAATCAGCAAATAATCCAAATCGCCCCAAAGGCCATCCGTAATAAACTGCTTCAAGGCCGAACTCGCCATAGGGCCACGCCAAATCGTAGCATCCTCGGGTTTAATAAAGAACGAAATCGAAATGATTTTCACCCCAAATCGCTCAATCGGTATGATCCGATCCCGGCCATTTATTTTCTGAATATCAGGCACCTGACCCTCTAAACCAAACATTTTTGCCTGCGAAGGACCAAAAATATCGGCATCAATCAGCCCCACCTTCGCACCCGTAGCAGCAAGCGCCACTGCCAAGTTCGACGAAACCGTGGACTTACCCACACCACCTTTGCCCGAAGCAATGGCGATAATATTTTTCACCTCTGGCAACACTTTTCGCTCGTCGGTACGCGCATGGCTCACCGTTCTGCCCTCAGATTGGGTGGTAAAGTCGAAATCGAGCACAATACCATCACCCAAAAACTGCTGAAGCGCAGCCGTACAAGCCTTTCGCAACGAACCCTTAAAGGGGCTGTTATACTGCTTGAGTAATATCTTAAAACTCACCTTCTCGCGCGAGACAGTAAGCTCTTTAATCATCTCTAACGACACAAGATCCTTATCTTGTTCGGGTTCTATAACGGTACCGAGTACTTTAAGAATATCTTCTCTTGAGAAACTCATGGATTATAAATTAAATTTCAGTTTGTTTTCTATTTGTGTATCAAGCAAATACACGCTATAATACCAACGCCACCTGCCGACACCACAAATATACGGTTTTTATTTTAATTTAGATTGAATCTTAATAAGTAAAAACCAGAATTTAGAGATTATTCTCATAATAAATTTCCTGCATCGGATTCCAGAACAAAACAGCGAACTCAGAAACCCTGTCACCTACCACCCTTATACCTTCAGCCTCAAGTAATTCCTGCATAAGCGTCGGCGTATCGAAATGATGTTTCCCCGTAAGCAAACCAATCCGATTCACCACCCTATGCGCCGGAACAGCAGGCAACACCCCATGCGAATGCGCCAACACCCAGCCCACATAGCGAGACGACTGCTTCGTGCCGATACACTGCGCAATCGCGCCATAACTCGTAACCCGCCCTTTCGGAATCAGCCGAACAATCTGAAAAACAGACTCTTGCACATCAATATCCATCGCAACAACATTTTAAAATTCGTAGCACAAAACCTCAAACCAAAGCCCGAGCAAAAAAAAATGAAAAATAAAAAATAAAAATTAGGAGCGGGAGCGAAACACTACTTATATAGGGCGGCTGCCGGCTATCCGCTTGTAGTCCTCGCGTTCGGGTACGAAATCAACAGGAAACCTTTGTATTTCAGTCGAATACCGTCAGTTTGCTGCCACCGCATCACACCGCTGTGGGCTACCGCTACTATCCGGGCTAGACCCATCGGCAGCTCCGTTTGTAACGCCGTAGGTACGCTGGGCAAGCCCTTTACTTTGGCCTACGGCCATGTGGCGTTTTAGCCCCAACACAAAAAAGCGACCATCACTCCATGTTTATTCGGTGCGCTACTAAAAGTTGCACACAGAATAAACATGGAGTGATGGTGCAAAAGGCCAAACTCTCAGCCTTAATTACGAAAAATTAGCGAAATGCCAGGTGTAGTGCTGTAATAACTTGCAATACGGCTCAGTCGTGACGGATCTGTAGCGCATTCAACGGTGCACCTACAACGGCGTTAATCTGGCCACTTAGAGTGTTGTTCATGCAGTTTTTATCCGAAATCTGAACCAAAACATACGTACCAGCCGCGC
>JBDKHP010000381.1:0-3366 GCA_039797645.1 Bacteroidota bacterium | reverse complement strand
GCTTCAATAGGGAGATCTTTTTCTTACAAAACCAAAGATACGATGAAGCTTTCAGTAAATCCATACCTCTAAATATGTACAAATGTAGATATGTATAAGTTTAGACGTTTGTATAAGCTTCAAAATAATAGAAATCAATACTTTACAAATCTTATTTAGAATCTTTCTGTATTTCTCAATATGTTGTAGAACATATTTCCAGAAAGCGAATAGATCGTACAGTACGAAAACTAGAATATGCTCAGTAAGTTAGGCTATTTTTTCGAATGAAAAGCCCCATCTGTGAAAAAAAACACAAAGAGAAAGAGCAAAAAAACAACCAAAGTAACTTGTTTAAAAAGTATCGTCGCTGAATTTTGAGCCATATAAGCTAGTGTACGTTACAGCATCAAAGCCTTCGGGCTACAATCGGAAATTCGGCAAAAACCGTGGGCTACTGCGAAGCGTTCGGGGGGGGGAGGCAAGCCGTAGGCTTGTCGGGCGTAGCGGTTTCATGGCCGTAGGCCAAGCACTCCTTATGCCCAGCGTGATTCCGGCGTTACAAACGGTGCTGCCGATGGGTCTAGCCCGGATAGCAGCGGTAGCCCACAGCGGCGTGATGAGGCGGCAGCAAACTGACACTATTCGTTTGAAAAACAAATGTTTCCAGTTGATTTCGTGCCCGAACGCGAGGACTACAAGCGTATAGCCGGTAGCCGCCGCATATAAATAATGTTGGGCTACAGCTCCTTATTATTTTTATTTTTTTTTCGCTATTCTTGGGGTGTTGGCTATGAATTTTGTCAGGAAAATGAACGCTACAATGTTGGATTATAACTACTTACGACCCAACAGCCAAGGCAGAAAACGCCCCACAAAAAGCACCAACGAAGAACTCCCAATACTCAAGGCAGGCGACAAGAACACCAAATAAGGAATATGCCAAAAGTTACCCACCAAAGCAGCGCCCCAACCCGCCATGAAGCCGAACACAATCGCCCAATTCGCCGCCACACGATACGCACCCAAACGCGAACGATCTTTAAAGAGTGCCAACATAATAATCGGGAAAAGCACCAACTGTCCGCCGTAGATTGAGAACACCAAATCGGCGATCGAAAAGCCAATCAGATTCAGCAGTTCCACAAAACCAACCGCCAACACCGCCGACAGAAACAAAATGCGCCGCGAATAGGCCAGTTCGCCCTTTCGCGACACCCTATCGGCCAAAGCCAAGCGCCTACTTGGGGCTAGAATATCTTCAGACACGGTATGCGACACCACAATCAGTTGGGTCGAAGCGGTCGAAAGCATCGCGCCATACAAGCCCATTGCCACAAAAAACACGGTAATTCGGCCACCCGGCATCGCACTAATATCGCGCAAAAAAACGACCAGCAAATTCTGCCCAGTTTCGGGCACCGACACCGTAAACGTAAGCAGCGCAATCAGCACCAAAGCCGTCCAAGAAATAGCCGACGAAAAAGTACTTTTCCACAAGCCACGCACCACGGTTTTGGGGTCGTTAGCCCCCGCAATACGTTGCCAAATACTCATGTTCGAGATATGCGTGGGCACATTCATCACGGTTACACCGAATATAAAAGCACCCAAACCAGGCTGATAACCAAAGGAATACAAGTCTCTAGGAATCAAAGAGAACGAATGCGGATGCCCCCACACATAAAAGCCAATGAAAAGCAATACCGCCACAATGAACAACCAAATAAAGCGCATCTGAATCTGATCCGTACGAATAACCGCCCGAAAACCACCCTGCGAAGTATATAAAAAGCCTACGAAACTCAACACACATACCGTAATCCAGCGCGGTACTTCGGGCACCAAATCGGCCAAAAAACGAGCACCTACGGTCAACTCAACTGCAAAAATCAGCAAGAAACCCACACTGGTACAACTTGCGCCCACAAAAGCAACCAGGGGCGACGAAAACTCCCTCCCCAAAAACTCATGCAACGAGGGCCTATGGTCGTACCTACTCATTTTTCGCCAGATAGCACCCGAGGCCAAAGCCAGCATCCCGATACCCAAAGCGGTAGTGAACACCGTCCAAAGCAACCACAGCCCCATCGTAGGCACCAATTCAAAATAGGCCACAATCAGCGTCGCCAACGAGATTGTCGTAGCCACTGTACTGGCCGAAAATTCGCTCGAATTTTTCACCGAAGCCAACGACTTACCCATAATTGGCAACATATCCGCCAAATCCTTCGTCTGATTTCGCAAGCGAAAACCCTCCCGAAGATAAATCCCCATCGACAATAGAAACGCTGCAATAACTGCAATACTCATCGGTCAAATTAAATTAACAAACACACCCAACGGAGCAAAAAGGCCAAAAAAAACAGCACACAACACTGTTGATTTTAGCCGACAAATGTACACAACTATTGCAAATTAAAGCATACACACCGCATCAGAATCGACACCGCAGGCACAAAACCACCCAATTGTCGGGTCGAAAAAAAATAAAAAAGATTAGGAGCGGTTGCCAGACTTTTCAAATAGAGGGCTGCTGCCGGCTATCCGCTTGTAGTCCTCGCAAACGGGAACCGAATCACTTGGCTGCCTGAGTATTTCAATCAACCCCCTGTACAAAAGGCTATTGCAGTTCGTTGCTGTGGGCTACCGCTACTATCCGGGCTAGACCGTGCGCCACTTTCCAAACTCACGCCGTAGGAATGCGGGGCAAGCTCTTTACTTTGGCCTGCGGCCATGTGGCAAGCAAACGCCAAGCCTTCGGCTTGCCTATACGCCAATTCCTGCCATTCGCATACCCAAAGCCGAAAATTCCCAAACAAGCCCGAACAAATAACTCAAAAAAAACGTATTTTTGCACAAAAGAACCCACCAAAAAAACCTATTATGTTCCAAATTATGTCCAGAAAAAGACACAAAAAAAGCCAATTAATAGCAATCCTGCTATTAATTGCAAGCACTGCAATGGGCCAGATAAACCAAGACGAATGGCAAAAAACCATCAACAAGGGAAAACTGGAATATGCCACCGAAAATTTTGTAACCGCCTCCGAATATTTCGAGGAAGCAGCAAAATTAATCCCTACAGACACCCTCGCACACGTATTTCTACTCGATTGCGGCCTACGACTCCGCAAACCCGAAATCGTAGAAAAGGCATTCAAAAGGTTACAAACTATTGGCAACTCGCAGCCCGAGTATTTTGCAAAACTGGCCTCGGTGCAACGTACCGTTTCGCACAACTTTCCCTCGGCCCTTGCCACCCTGCAAGATGGTAAAAAACTCTTCCCCACCGACAAAGGCCTTGCTTACGAAGAATTACTCTGGTATTTCACAAAACCAGACCTCAAACGCCTAAAACCACTACTGGAAACCTTCTTGCAAAAA
>JBDKHP010000380.1:0-2524 GCA_039797645.1 Bacteroidota bacterium | reverse complement strand
CCCCTCTCATACTGGCATAGAGCTTGTTATTGTAAAACATTATACCTACACCCCTATTTTTGATTCCAATGTGTAAGTAATTGTTTATAATTATTTGCATTTTGCTATCTTTGCGCACCACATTGCTTTTTATATTTAATTTCGTTTGAATGCAGATAAGCTTTACAGTAGATCAGTTATGGGTATTGGTGTCAGCGGTGCTCATTTTTTTTATGCAAGCTGGTTTTAAGGCTCTCGAGGCAGGACTTGTGAAAGCGGAACATAGCACGGGAGTAGCCGTCAAAAATCTTATGGATTGGATTGTTGGTGGGCTTGTGTTTTTCTTTGTAGGTTTCGGGGTTATGTTTGGGCCTTCGCTCCATGGTTTTATTGGGCAGGGTTTTATGTTTGGCGAAGGGATTGAAGGGCATCACCACGCTATTGGCGACGCTATTTTTTTTGTTTTTCAACTCGGTTTTGCTGGTACTTCGCTTACGATTGTTTCTGGAGCCATGTCCGGACGGACGGGACTTATACCGTATCTTGTGGGTGCGTCGGTAATGGCGGCAATAATTTATCCCGTTGTTGGGCATTGGGCTTGGGGTAATAGCTTCATTATTGGCAACCCTGCTTGGTTAGCAAATATGGGATTCATTGATTTTGCAGGATCTACTGTTGTGCATTCTACGGGTGCATGGGTTTCATTGGTGGGTGTGTGGGTTGTAGGTCCGCGTCTTGGGAGATTCGACACGCAGGGAAATCCACAACCGATTAAGGCATCCAGTTATTCGTACGCTATTTTGGGTACCATGATTCTCTGGATGGGTTGGTTTGGGTTCAATGGCGGTAGTACTTTAAAACTCGATGCGTCTGTACCTCATATCATTGTGAATACCAATATGGCGGCATCGGCTGCTGCTTTGGTGGCCTTTTTACACGCCTATTTCTTTCAGAAGCGCGAGGACATTATAGAGAAACTCATAGGCGGTGCGCTTACCGGTTTGGTGGCGATTACGGCATCTTGTAATATTGTGAGTTTCAGGGAAAGTTTACTTATCGGGACAATTGCTGGTGTTGTTCACAATTATGGCTACGTATTTATCTTACACAAACTAAAGCTCGATGACTCTGTGGGTGCTATTCCCGTACATGGTTTAGGTGGAGTTTTGGGCACGCTGGCAGTTGGTTTTTTTGGCGATGAGTCTGCATTTATCGGTAGCAGGCTGCACCAAATTTTTGTACAATCTGTGGGTGTTATCGCCGTCTTTACCTACACCACTGTTGTAGCTGGCATTATGTTTCTGATAATCAAACGTATATTCGGGCTTCGCGTTTCGGTAGATGAGGAAATATATGGGCACTTCGTCGGGACTAAATTAGATCACAAACGTGTGGACAACACCAAACTCCTCAAGCGATTTCGTAACGAAACAAATGAAAAGCTCGTGCATATTTCTGTACAGGTATCTACGGCGGGCCACAACTTACTCTCTGTGGCAGAATTTCTCGAAATTCCTTCGGATAGACGCCGTGGGCTGATAGAACAAGAAAGAGTCACTTTCATAGGCGAAAAAGGTAATCTACTGAACAGATCTGATGCTTTGGGGCAATTGGGAGAATACTTTGAAACCAAAAACCAAGAGGTGGTTCAGGAAAATCAAGATGTTAAGCAAAAACAAGAGAAGATACTACAAGGCCTACACTATGCGCGAGGAATTCAGAAATCGGTGTTACCCTCCTACGAATATATGCAAGAAGTACTCGGAGACCACGTAATACTTGGGAAACCTAAAGATATTGTAAGCGGCGATTTTTTATGGATCAAACGGCAGAATAAGCTTATCTACTTTGCAGTGGGCGATTGCACGGGGCACGGCGTTGCTGCTGCTTTTGTTAGCATTCTAGGCATTAGCCTTCTCAATCAGATTCTGGAAATACACCCTGGAATAAGCCCCGAACTGATGCTTGACAAACTCCGAAAGCGTGTAAAAAAAGCCTTACACCAAAGTGATAGCGGCATTAAATACAAAGAAGGTATGGACATCGCGCTTTGTGTAATTGACGCAGATACACTAATACTCAATTATGCTGGAGCTTACAATCCGGTTTATATCGTTCGCGAAGAGCAGGTTACAACAATCAAGGGAGACAGAATGCCAGTGGGCATTTTTCCGAAAGAAAAGGAACATTTTACCTTGCACCAGATGCAACTACAGGCCAATGATATGCTCTATCTGGCCACCGACGGTTATATCGATCAGCTAAACCGCGATGGGAACAGAAAGTTTCTTTCCAAAAACTTCAAGAATCTATTGGCTGGTATCGCAGACAGACCGATGGTAGAGCAGCGCCAATTGCTCAAAATTACGCACACACAGTGGCGGGGAGAGACTGAACAAATTGACGACATTCTAGTCGTTGGAATGCGTATTGCAGACTCGTATGAAACCCACACCTAAAACTGTAAGACTTGCCCTGTTTTTAGTTGAACCCCACCAAAAGCGGCATAAAAACTAGCCAATGCAGGGAGTTCTGTACAATGAGA
>JBDKHP010000379.1:0-4204 GCA_039797645.1 Bacteroidota bacterium | reverse complement strand
CTCTAAAAAGTATGTTCGCCACGAATGCACGAATTTTTATAATGTATAATACCTTGAATACATGATAGTTATTTTCACGAATATTTTTTTCAAAGAAAAAATATGCTTTTTAGAGTGGACTCTTTTTTACAAAGTTAGTGAATATCTTAGGATTTTGGCAAGTGGGGTTTCTTTATCTCTTGTAATTAACCCACTGTGCAGCTAATCAGAACGGATTATTTGGTTTTCAGCAAATTGCAATTTTTTTAGTTCTGATTTGTGTACTACGGATTTTTTCCCACGCAAGGCGTACATGTGGGTGTTTCGGTCTTACCTCAAAAACGTATTTTATTATGTGCCTGTTTGCCCGAAATCCTCAATTATACTAACGCTCCATGGCCGTAGGCCAAGGTAAAGTGCTTGCCCCGCGAACCTACGGCGTTACAAACGGTACTGCCGATGGGTCTAGCCCGGATCGCGGCAAGTAGCCCACAGCATGTGTGGAGTGGCCGTTCGTGCTGCGGTGCGTTTGAAATACGAAAGTGGCCAAGTGATGCCGTACCCGTTGCGAGGACTACAGCCAAGAGCCGGATACTGCCGTTTTAAATAATGTTTCGTTCCCGCTCCAAATCCTTTTTTTTTCCTTTTTTTTCGGTTGGTGCGCGGATTATTGTTGCGGGTTTAGCACTTTGACGAATTCAAATTTTTCGGTGTCGCAAATGGGGCAACGGTAGTAGTAGGGGAGTTGGGCGAAGGGTGTGCCGGCGGGTATTTCTTGGCTGGAATCGCCTATTTCGCTGAGGTAGCGGGTTTGGCAGTGTGGGCATTGGTGTATGGTAGCGTCGGTGGGGCTGTCGGCATTTTGTCGCTGTTTGCCTGTGTTCATGGGTTGGGCGGTGAAGGTGGCGTATTCGCGGTAGGCTTTTTCGTAGTATAGGGTGAATACTTGTTTGAGGATGTTGATGAGGGAACTTTTGACGATCCATTTGCGAAAGACTTCGAACTCGTTGAAGGTGGGGTTGAAATCTTTGCGGATGTAAATGGTGTAGGAGGCTAATTCTTCGGTGCCGATGCGTACGGGAAAGGTGTTTTTCTCGATGATGACGTGTGAGAATGAGTAGTTTTTGTTGTTGTTGATGCCGATGATGACGCCGTTGCTGGAGATGTCGTGGGCGACTAACTCGCGGCGTAGGAAGGCTTTGAGATGCTGGGCTTCGTCGTCGAAATCGTTGATTTGCCAGTTTAATTCTGCATAGGATTGGCCGATGTTGAGGTCGCTTTGGGCGAGGAGGAGTTTCCAGTCGGTGAGTTGGGCGTCGGTTATCTCTTTGATAAGTATGGTTTTCCAGGGTGTGGTGTAGATGTGTCCGATTTGGTGCTGGCGGCATAGGCTTACGATGGCCGCGAGGTCTTGTAGGCTGAAGCGGGTTTCGCGTTTGTAGAGCCCTATCCAGTTTTTGCCCTCGGCATAAGGGTGTATGCCTTCGTAGTTGAAGAATTCGGCGACCTTGATGTGGGGTGCGATGCTGATGGCTTGAAGCCTGTCGGCAAGGACCTCTTCGAGGTGGCTGATTTTGGCTTCGAGGGAAATGTGGGTGTCTTTGTGTATTTCTTCGTAGCTGCGGACGAGGCGGTGTATGTCGTCGGAATGGATTACCGAGGGCAGGTAAAAGAGGTCGCCGCCGATGCGGTTGCGGAGGTAAATGTGCCAAAAGTTGCGTTCGTCGGACGGAATGAGGTTGATGTCGCCGGTGAAACTATAGACGAGATCTTGCTTTAGGTCGGTGATGTTTACGCGTATTGAGGGCGTCCAGTTTATGGTGTCGAGAATGTCGAGAAAGATACCGCCGCGTATCCAATAGTTTGACGAACAGAGGTTTTCGGCAAGGGCTGAGGTGATGACGTTGTGCTTGGCATAGCTGCCGTGTGGGCCTGTGTCGTAGTCGAACTCACCCAAATTTTGGATAAGGTAGGGCAGTTGTTTCTCTGGCAGACAGAGTATGATCTCCTGACGGCGTCCGAATTGGAAGTGACTTACCTGGGCCAATCGGCAGGTTTCGAGCAAGTGACTGAGGCTGTCTGTTGCCAAACGGCCTCCGGGTACGAAGATTTTGATGCGTTTGTCTGCCATTTTTCTGAATTATTAGCGGTATTGGGACTGCAAAATACTGTTTTTTTTGTTAGAGGCCAATGTAGATACGCCCGTTTTCGACCTTGATGGGATAGGTGCGGATGCTGGAGCAGTCGTGGTCGTCGAGGTTTTTGCCCGATTTCAGGGAGAACTGCTTTTTGTGGTATGGACAGACGACTTTGGGTTCGTCTGCTTTGTCGCCAATAATGCCACGGGCGAGTATCATCTGCTGTTTGTGCGGACACATATTGCTGGCGGCGTACCATTCGCCCCGTGAGGCAAAGTTGAAAATTGCGATTTCTTCGGTGCCTAGTTTTACGGCCATGCCGCCATCGTGTGGCCATGCTGAAACCTCGGCTACTTCTACCCATTGGGCTGTAGATTGTGCTGTATGTGTGTGCATTGTTTGTAGTTTATGATGTGGTTCTGAATCGTTAATTTTGTGATAGAATTACCAAGGTGCAGGTACTCGTTGGCCGCGTTCGGCAACCCATTCGAGGGTAGATTCGCTGTGGTCGATATTCACAAACTGTTTGAATTTGGCGCGTTTTGCGGGGTCGTTTACCACGTCGGTCCATTCGCAATGGTAGGTGCGGACTTGGTTTTCTATGAGACCTTCGAGCTCTGCATTGAGGCCGAGGCTGTCGTCGATAATCACTTCGCGCAGGTATTCGATACCGCCTTCGAGTTTATTGAGCCAAGGTGCGGTGCGTTGTAGGGGTTCGGCAGTACGGATGTAAAAGGCCAAAATACGGTCGATATATTGGATGCAGGTTTTGGTATCGAGGTCGGTGGCGAAGAGCGTGGCGTGTTGGGGCGTTGTGCCTCCGTTGCCGCATACGTAGAGTGCCCAGCCTTTTTCGGTCGCTATAATGCCTATGTCTTTGCTTTGCGCTTCCGCACATTCGCGGGTACAACCCGAAACTGCAAACTTAAGCTTGTGGGGCGAGCGCAAGCCCTTGTATCGGTTTTCGATGTCGATGGCAAATTTTACAGAATCTTGCACCCCAAAACGACACCAAGTAGAACCAACACAACTTTTTACGGTACGTACAGATTTCCCATAGGCTTGGCCGGTTTCAAAGCCCGCTGCGATGAGTTCTTCCCAGATTTCGGGCAGATCGTTGAGTTTTGCGCCCAAGAGGTCGATACGCTGTCCGCCCGTGATTTTGGTGTACAGATTGTACTTTTTGCCCACTTCGCCAATCACGATTAATTTCTCTGGCGTGATTTCGCCGCCTGCAATACGAGGCACAACGGAATAGGTACCGCCGCGTTGTATGTTGGCCAAATAACGGTCGTTGGTATCGAGAACTGTTTCTTCTTTCAGTACTTTGTCGTTGTGCAAGGATGCCAAGATGGAACTCACCGTAGGCTTACAAAGTTCACAACCATGGCCTGTGCCCAATTCGGCAATGGCTTGGGTAAATGTGCGGATGTTTTTTACTTTGATTTGGTGGAAAAGCTCCTGTCGGCTGTGCGCAAAATGCTCGCAAATTGTCTTCTTGAGTGTTACACCCATGCCTTTGAGGGTGTGGTCTATAATGTCTTTCACTATTGGGACGCAGCCACCACAACCTGTACCCGCTTTGCAGCAGGACTTGATTTGTCCGATTTCGGTGTTGCCTGCTTGTACCGCTTCTACGAGGGTCTTTTTCGAGACGTTCTCGCAGGAACAAATCATGGCTGTATCGGGCAGAAACTCCACGCCGCTACCGTGGCTTGCACCTTGGCCAGCAGGCATAATGAGGGTTTCGGCATCACCCTGTACAGGCACTTTGTTGAGTGTCATTTGCAGCAACATATTATAAGCCGCCGCTTCGCCCACAAGGATACCGCCAAGTATCGTTTTTCCATCGGGGCTAACGTTTATGCGTTTATAGACACCCTTCGCTTTGTGCTGATACACAACCGAATCGTATGGGGTATTGTCGCAAAATGGGTCTCCGAAACTCGCTACATCCACGCCGATAAGTTTCAGTTTGGTGGACATATCGAAGGGTGCGAACTCTTTGGTGTCGGTTTCAATGAGGTTTTGCGCCACCACTTCGGCCATTTCGTAACCGGGGGCAATCAGTCCGTAGATCATGCCCC
>JBDKHP010000378.1:0-3222 GCA_039797645.1 Bacteroidota bacterium | reverse complement strand
CTTGTGCCTTGTCTCAATACCAAAACTGGTACGACAACGGTTGTCCAAATAACTAACTCCCTACTATAAAAGCAAAACTATGCGTAAACTCATATTTTCCGGACTTTGTGTATTTCTGAGTCTTTTGGCCTCGGCACAAGATATGGACAGCTTAATGAATTCGCTCACTCAAGACGAAGTAGCGTATGCCACGGCCACCTTCAAATCGTCGCGCGTAGTGAACGGCCACTCTATCGAACAAATGAAACGCGGCCAATTAGATTTTCGGATTCACCACCGCTTTGGTACGCTCAATTCTGGCGCATACGGTGCGTGGGGCTTAGACCAGTCGTCGGTAATGTTGGCTTTAGATTTTGGTATTACCGATAGGCTCGCTGTGGGTATCAACCGTTCTACCTACCAAAAAACAGCCACGGGCTATTTGCAATACAAACTGCTACAACAAAGTACAGGTGCCAAACGTATGCCCATTAGTATGTCGATAATGACCTCGGCGGACATTTACGGTCTTAAATGGACAAATACCGACCGCACCAACTATTTCAGCTCCCGTATGACGTACGTTAGCCAACTCCTCATTGCACGGAAGTTCAACGAAAATCTGTCGCTGCAACTCACCCCAACCTACCTACACCGCAATTTAGTAACCGAGGCAATAGACTTCAACGACGTGGTGGCAATGGGTATTGGCGGGCGTTACAAACTCAACAAACGCGTTTCGATAAACGTAGAATACTTTGCAGCCATTAACTATATGGGCGTAGGCGAACCCAAACACCCACATTCGCTCTCTGTAGGTGTCGATATAGAAACAGGTGGCCACGTATTCCAACTTTTTGTAACGAACTCTATGCCGATGTTCGAGCGTGGGTTCATTACCGAAACAACCGACAAATGGCAAAATGGAGGCATCCACTTTGGCTTCAACATTTCACGCGTATTTTCATTATATCGCTAAATTTCAATTATTAACAAACCATCAATTTTTATCCCAATGAAAAAATTAGGTTTTATTTTAATCTTGCTCGTAGCATTTACCTCGACTATGAATGCACAGAAATACGTATGCAAAGCAGGTAATATCCGCATATACGGACACACCAACATGGAAGACATCGAGGCCAAGAGCAACCAAGCTGCAAGTGTACTCGACGGTACAAAAGGCGAAATTGCTTTCCAAGGTTTGGTAAAAGGTTTCAAATTCGAGCGTGCACTCATGGAAGAGCACTTCAACGAAAACTACATGGAATCGGGCAAATTTCCTAAAGTACAATTCAAAGGCACGATCAAAAACCCAAGGTCTATTAAATACGACAAAGACGGCGTTTATCCGGCCACGGTCGAGGGCGATTTAACCATCCACGGCGCCACCAAAAAGATAAGTGCCCAAGGCACCATCGAAGTAAAAGCTGGTAAGGTAATGGTACTCGCCAAATTCAACGTAGCACCTGTAGATTACGGCATTACAATACCATCCGTTGTACGCGACAAAATAGCACCATCTATGGAAATCACCGTAGATTGTACTTACGATGCAGCAAAATAGGCCATCAATCCATGCTTGTAATCTGAATCAAGAAAATGAAAAAACTCAAAATAATTGCATTGGTACTCGTAGGCATGGGCATCGTAGGGGCAATCGTTGCCTACAAAATGTACAATATGCCCCACAAGAATTTCGCCACCGAGAAGGCCGACTTTGAACTAACAGCCCAAGCCATCTTCGACGAATTCAACGCCGACGAAACCGCCGCAACAACCAAATACGTAACCCACGATCAAACGATACAAATCACAGGTTTTGTGGCCAACGTAAGCCAAGACAACGACTCCACCACAACCATTGGAGTATCGGCCACGGCAGGCGAAGCAGCAATTGCAAACTGTAGCTTAGCTCCCGAATTTGTGGCCGAAGCCGCAAGTCTCAAAACTGGCGACCCCATTACAATAAAAGGCCAATGCACAGGTTTCATGGGGCTTATAGACCCCGCAGTAATGTTCATCCGCTGCGCCCCCATCAAATAAAAGCAATCCCCTAAAATCAAAAAAGACTGACTCCTCGCGGAATCAGTCTTTTTTTTGGGGTCTCCCCAGCAAGCAGCTTATTTGCTTTTTGCTTCGATATAGGTGATAGCATCGCCCACTGTAGCAATACCCTCAGCCTGATCGTCAGGAATAGAAACCTCAAATTCTTTTTCGAATTCCATAATTAACTCAACGGTGTCAAGAGAATCTGCACCCAAATCGTTAGTGAAACTAGCTTCTGGAACAACCTCTGTTTCATCAACATTCAATTTGTCAACGATAATGGCTTTTACTCTTGATGCAATGTCAGACATGATACTGTTTTTTGTTTGTTAATACTTATTATTTAGTTTGACTCCTGGATCGCTATTCACATAAAATCCTGACAATCAAAGTCATTTCGTAATCCGATTACGCTATCGACCGCCAAAATTAATAAATTAGCTCTTTGTATTTGTACTTATATGATTTTTTTATGACTTTGGCCGAAAATATAGGGAATACTAATAATGCCACGCACACTTATGAAAAAGATTGCCATCTTCGCATCAGGCTCCGGCAGCAATGCCCAGAACATAGCCCAACACTTTGCCCAAAGCACTGAAATCCAAATCAGCCTCATCCTTGCCAACCGTCCCGACGCCTACGTACTCCAACGCGCACAGAATCTTGGAATCCCACAATACGTATTCGACAGAGACACATTCTACCAACAAACCCAAGTCCTTGCCGAATTACAAGCCCACGAAATAGACTTCATCGTACTTGCCGGTTTCATGTGGCTCATCCCCGATTACCTACTCGAAGCCTACCCCAACAAAATCATCAATATACACCCCTCACTCCTTCCCCGCTACGGCGGCAAAGGAATGTACGGCGACAAAGTACACCAAGCAGTAATCGCCGCCGCCGACACCCACAGTGGCATCACAATTCACTACGTAAACAGCCGCTACGACGAAGGCCAAGTAATTTACCAAGCCACCTGCCCCGTACTCCCAACCGATACCCCCGAAACCCTCGCCACGAAAATCCATGACCTAGAGTACGAACACTTCCCGAAAATTATCGACCTCGTAGTAAACCAGTAGAACACAATAAATACAACCCTAAAGAAAATAAAAATAAAAATAATTATTTGGAGCGGTAGCCCAACTGTATTTATAGAAGGCGGCTACCGGCTCTTGGCTGTAGTCC
>JBDKHP010000377.1:0-3379 GCA_039797645.1 Bacteroidota bacterium | reverse complement strand
CTTAATTGTTACTATGGCTTTATAATCACCGTACCAAACGTGAAAGTGAGGTGGTGCGTGATCCTTAAAGTTCATCAAAATAATTAGTCCATAAAATCGCGAAATCTCAGGCATATATTAGCATTAGAGTATGATTAATCGGTTGAGAGTCTGGAAACGAATACATATTTTACCATTGCAAAGATAAAACAGAATTAGTCGATATCGTAGTTTGTATCTTGTGATTTTCCATGTGTTGATCTATGTTTTAAAGAAAATGCAATTTGCAAAAAAGAATTACCATCCCAATCCAGATAGAACAAAGTCGCCCCAGAATTATCACTTCGCCACAAAAACCAACGCCCGAAAAATAAGTAAGAGGGTTAACTCTCGTTACCTCAATTGTAATGCATAACACCACATGGCCGCAGGCCAATGTAAAGTGCTGGCCCAGCGTACCTACGGCGTTACAGACGGTGCTGTGGCTACAACTAGCCCGGATAGCAGCGGTAGCCCACAGCTGGCGAACGGAAGTCTCAGTTAATGAAGCCGTTAAATTGAAAAACAAATGCAGCCTACTGATACCGCTCCCTCCAGCGAGGACTACAAGCGAATAGCCGGTAGCCGCCGCCCTAAATAGTGTTGGGCGGCAGCTCCTAATAATTATTTTTTTTCTTTATTCTACGGGTACTTGCTCGGTTAAAGCCCTTTGGAACTAATCTAATTTCAAACGCAGGAACCATATTTCCTTACCTTTTTTGTCCGAGCCAAAAAATATGACTTTGTTGGTTTCGTTGGTTTGCAAATAAGGAAATTTTGGGTCGAGGTAGTAATCGCCATCGCCACCATAATCGCTCAAATTGCCGATTATACCGCCTGCCATGTCGATTTTTCCCACACGTGGATACGAAAGCACCTTGCCTTTAGAGGCATACACACCCTTAATTTCTTGCAAAAACCAATACATATTATTGCCATTCTCAATGTAGAACTGCGGAGTACCATTCGCTTTCGAGAACTGATTCGACTCTTTCGTATCAATACCATACTGCGCTTTGAGCTTACCCTGAGCATCGAAGTGAAACGTCAGCACATCGTTATATTTGTTACCAATTTTACTAAGTTCAAAATTTTGTCCAGCAACCAAGAAGTCGCCATTAGTCGCAATATGGTAGTTGGCTATTTCGAATTTTTTGCCCTCGTAATCAGGCGATTTCCGTTGCGATGGTGGCGTTTTGAGTTTCAACTTAAACTCCTCCAAATCAGTTTCCGTGAAGTAGTCAATTTTGTGCCCCCCAATTTTCATCAACTGCACAGCCTTAAATTTCGTTTGCCCCGCCAACTCATTGAAGTACTTATCTTTGCCCATTGCCGAAGGGCCAAACAAATACACTTCATCCGTAGCTAAATTATGAATCAGCTCATCAATTTTCCACATAGAAGCATACGATTTGAAGCTCAATCGATCCACCACATTCAATGCATCGTCCACCCGAACATACGTATAATTATTTTTATCGGGGTCAGCATGTTTGCTCATCCCCATGCCACCCATCGGCGCAAACACGAGCGAAACACCCTTCACAGTAGGGCTGTCCGGATCATCTTCCGTAGCCAAAGTAAGCGAACGCGCAAAAGCCACATTTTGTGGAAAATCGAATCTGATATTCACTTCTTTCACCAAATCCAAATTGGCATTGTATTTCAGTACCCACAAATCTTTAAACTGTCGGTACGGGTCTGCACCTTTTGCCATTTTATCTTTAACGCCACAAAGCACATACACTTCGCCCGTTTTATCGTCTTCTACGTGGTTCAAATAGTAAAACAAGCGGCCATCTTCTGTCCGAGGTTTCACTTTTTTCAAAATATCTACGTCTTTGTAATACCCAAGAATGAACCAATCATATTTGTAAGTTATCCTTTTTTGTTTCAGAATAAGCGTCCCAAACAAATTAGGTTCAACCGAAAGCCCCTCAACCGAGTACTCTTCACCCTTGAAACTGAACCATTTATATTTGGTTTTTGCCTTTTCGGCTTCAATTTCTTCCTCTTTTAGATCGATGAAATTAAAATCCTTATCGAAAGTGTAAGACTGAAACTGGGTAAGTTTGTCGGTCGCTTTGGTTACGTACACCAAGGTGTAGATGCTTTTGGAGTTGTCGAAATCTACTTTAGCCAACACGCCCTTTTTCGATTTACTGGTAACTTTGTAGGTTTTTTCGAGGTCAAGTACCTGCGCTTGCGTGGCGAAAAGCGCGAACAAAAAAAACAGCAAAGCCGTGATTTTCATTGAGTTGAAATTTTTCATTTTCACAAATTTAAGTTAATACAATAAAATGGGGAATAGAAGATCAGTAACTCCGCTATAACGCACAAACACGTTCATAGTTACAAGACCGAAACCAAAAAAATGAAAAATCTGGGGAACACACTTACAGTCAAGAAAACGCCCTGCCACCCGAAGGCAAAAAAAATAAAAATAATAAGGAGCTGTAACGAAACAATATTTGTAATGGCTGCTGCCGGCTATCCGCTTGTAGTCCTCGCGTTCGGAAACGAAATCAACTGGAAACCATTGTATTTCAGTCAAATGGCATCAGATTGCTGACACCGCATCACACCGCTGTGGGCTACCGCTACTATCCGGGCTAGTTCGGTCTGCAGCACCGTTTGTAACGCCGTAGGTACGCAATACCGATACTTTCTTTGGCCTACAGCCATGTGGCGACAACGACCGACAAGCCTACGGCTTGCCTCGAAGCCCCCACATTCGGAAATTAAACATCCAACTCAACCACGGTAATCCCGTCGCCGCCAAATTGAATGTGTTCGTCGTAATACTTGTGTATCAGATCGACAGTCGCCAAGTATTCGCGGATAAGTTTGCGCAAAATGCCATTCCCTTTGCCGTGCAAAATGGTGACTTTTGAAATTTGCGACACAATCGCATCGTCGATATAATCGCGCAAAATAATCATGGCTTCGTCGCCGCGCTTGCCCCGAATGTCGAGTTGTGTGCGGAAATTGATCTTCGTTTCAAATTGCCAATCGGCAGTTTGTGAGCTAGTTGTGGCGCGTGCAAATTTCCGCGCCTCGTTTCTCGATATTTTCTGAAGCCTGTCTTTATGTACCGTCGTTTTCAGCAGCCCTAAATTGATGGTAATCATATTGCCGTCTATCGCCAAAACGTCCGAAGGTGTGGATTGTCCTTCAAGTTTCACCTTGTCGCCGATGGCTAGTTCTTGGTTCACTTGCTCGTTCTGCGCGGGTTTTTCCTTTTTGTCTTGTTTGTCTTTCTTCTGTTGAAGCTTATCAATCTTTGCATTAATCCTCAGCTCTTCGTCAGAAAGTGCATTAATTTGTTCGTGCCTGTAATTTTCGAGTTCCTGCCGAAGGT
>JBDKHP010000376.1:0-4624 GCA_039797645.1 Bacteroidota bacterium | reverse complement strand
GATATTTAATTCGTTATATTATACATTTTTCGTGGTGAGAAAATTAATTTGAGCATAAAACGCCACAATAAGCTGCACATGCCTATTGCTAAAATAATACCCAGAAAGCAAAAAATGTGCTTCTACACGACCTGAGTTTTTATCAATGTTTTAAGCTCAATACTATATTTGCCTCATTTGTGCTTTCTAGCTTTTCTTTTGCCATGAAGCGTCCACTCTAAAAAGCCCATTACTTCAAACTTTCACTGTGTAAGCCCCTGATTATCAAACTAAAAATATTCTTCTTTAAAAAAGGGCTTTCAGAATGGACAACTTGAAGCAAAAGAAGCAAAGAAACAGGGCATAAATGTTTTTTTAACGCACCAAGCCCTTAAAATATTTCAGTTTGTCCTGTTTTGCAACACACGCTGGTTCTAGTTGTTACAAAACAGGCGAAATTATGTTAGATACAATAGCAGCGGTAGCCCACAGCAAGGTGATCTATTGGCATTTTAATGACGGTTTTGTTTAAAATACCTAAGCGACCAAGTGGTTTCGTTCGCGTTTGCGAGGACACTAGGCGGACAACCCGCCGCCGCCCTATATATGAAAAGTTGGGCCTTCGCTCCTAATCTTTATTTTTTTCTTTTTATTTTTCGGCGGGCTTAGTTTTGCAAGCTTATTGTGCTATTCGTAGGAACTGATGTGCATTTGTCTGATTCTTGATTGGTTTGTATTGGCAATTAGCGAAAAAATCTACAAACGGATGCCTGTACATTCGTTGGGTTGGGCGGTTTGTTGGGCAGATGGGTGGAAATTAAGGGTAAGTGTGTTCTTAACTTAAAATAATTGAAAATGAAAACTTCGAGATTTTATGTGTTTTTGCTAGTGATTTTGGGGCTTGTAGTGCCTCAATGGGCTTGCGAATTGTCGTTGGAAGACGATGCTGACTCAAACTCGCTGACGGTACTGTTTGAAAATGGTTCCGACTCGCAGTACACCATTACGGGGATTCAGTTGAGGCCTAGGGGGAGTATGACGAATCTGACAGTACCTACTACCACTTGGACTCCGAATATACTGAATGACAGGTCGTTGGCACCTGGCGAAACTATTATGCTAGATCTGGAGATACCCAATAGGGAATGGTCGCAGTACAAACTTACGGTAGTCGATGGCAATGGCACGTCGGTAGTGGTGGCACCTAGCGATGAGGCTACGAACGAAATGTCGATTTCGCATTGGGGCAGCGACCAGCGGACGGTAAGTGTGAGTGTAAAATACAATACGGTGCTAAAAACGATCTATGTGTCGGGATGGAGCGATTTTGCAGGGATTTGAGCTGCGATTGTAACCTAAAAAAAGCCCTTCGTTTTGTGCGAAGGGCTTTTTTTTGCGGTTATTGGGCGATTATTGTGATGTTTTGGGCTTGAATCCCAGGACTTGAGATGGTGAGTTTGACTTCGCCTTTTTGTCCGTTACTGCGTACAACTACCAGACATTTGCCGTTGAATGCGCGGATGGTATTGCCTTTAAATGATTCGTGGCTTGTGGGCGAACCGTTATCTACTCCGGCAATGCTGCCTTTGCCTTCTATGTTAAAGGCCATTTGGTTGTTGGCCATCGGTGCGGGATTTCCGTCTTTGTCGAGCATTTGAATGCTTACGAAACTTAAGTCGGATTTATCGGCTCGTATGATCGCTCGGTCGGGTGTGGCTCTGAAAGTCGTAGCTGGGCCGGCGGTACGTACTCTGGTGGTTTGGGTTTCTTTGCCCCATGTTCCGATTGCTTTGAGTTCGCCCGCTTGGTAGTTTACGCGCCACATAAGGTGTATGTCATCGCCTTGTTTGCTACGTTTACCGAGCGATTTGCCGTTGAGAAACAGTTCGACTTCGGTGGCATTGGTGTATGCCCAGACATCGATTGTTTGGCCAGGCGCCCAGTTCCAATGAGGCAAAAGGTGTAGTACTTTCTGATCTGTCCATTCGCTTTGGTACATGTAATATACGTCTTTGGGGAAGCCTGCGAGGTCGATAATTCCGAAATATGAACTACGCGATGGCCAAAGGTATGGAGTAGGTTCGCCAAGGTAATCGAAACCTGTCCAAATGAATTGGCCAGAAAGGAATGGGTATTTCTTGATTTGCTTCCAAGTGTCTTCGTGGGTTGAACCCCATGGCGCGTGGCAGTTGTCGTAGGCCGAGCAGGTGTTGTCGGTGTTGCCAGTGGTAAAGGGCAGATCCCAACGGATGGGCCATATACGGATGCTGTCGGATTGCTGGTCGTAGTGGCCACGGGTTTGGAGTGCCGAAACAGTTTCGGTGGCAATGAATTTCTTGCCTGGGAAGTGTTCTGGGAAGGAATCGAAACGTTCGTGTTTGTAGTTGTAGCCTACAAGGTCGAGCCCGTTGGATCTGTAGATCATGTTGTAAGGCCGTGGTTCGTTCATGGCCGAAGTGATAGGGCGTGTGGGATCGAGCACACGGATCAGATCCGAGAGTTCTTTTCCGATGGTGATGCCAGTAGAGTCGCCTTGTTCGGGGATCTCGTTGCCAATGCTCCAGATGAAGACGCTTGGGTGGTTCCGGTCGCGGAGTATCAGGTCGCGGAGGTCGGTTTGGTGCCATTTGTCCCAATTTATACTGTAATCGTAGGGGTTTTTGCCTTTTTTCCACATATCGAAAGCTTCGTCCATCACAATGAAGCCCATTTTGTCGCAAAGTTGCAAAAGTTCTGGTGCTGGCGGATTGTGCGAGGTGCGTATACCATTACAGCCCATTGCTTTGAGTATTTCCAGCTGGCGCTCTAGGGCGCGGTAGTTTACCGCTGTACCCAAGCAACCAAGGTCGTGGTGGTTGCACACGCCATTGATTTTGAGGGATTTTCCGTTTAATGAAAAGCCTTTGTGGGTGTCGAACTGGAAGCTCCGTACGCCAAACTTGGTTTCGTAGCGATCTGTAATTTCTTTGCCCGATTTAAGTTCAGTTACGGCTGTATATAGATAAGGCGATTCGATAGACCACAAGTTGGGCTTATGTAATTTAATGGAAGTTTGGGCCTTTGCGGATTGCTGTTTGTTTATTGACAATGTGGTTTCGTTTTTGGCAACTTCTTTGCCGTTTGCATCGAGAATTGTGGTAACGACACTGAGATTGACGTTTTGCGTATCTTGGTTGTCAACAGCCGTTTCTATGTGTATTTCGGCTTGTTTTTCAGTAATGGTAGGGGTTGTAATGTAAGTTCCCCATTGGGCAATATGTACGGGGTTCAGCTTCAACAACCAAACATTGCGGTAGATTCCAGAACCAGAGTACCACCGGGAATTGGGCTGTGGAGAATTAGACACTTTTACGGCGATGGTATTTGTTTCGCCTGTTGGTTTGAGATAGGGTGTGAGTTCGTATCGAAATGAAATATAGCCATTGGGACGCTTACCCAGTGAATGCCCGTTGATCCAAACCTCGGAGTTGCAATACACCCCGTCGAAGTCAATAAAAATATGTTTGGTTGCATCGTCAGTGCTGAGTACAAAATCTTTGCGGTACCAGCCCACACCTCCAGGCAGAGCGCCACCGCCAACCGTAGCAGGGTTGGCTTCGCTGAATTCGCCCTCTATGCTCCAATCGTGGGGTAAATCGAGAACGCGCCATGTGGAATCCTTACAGACCGCTGAGTAATCGGAAGAGTCTGCATCGAGCATAAAATGCCAATTATCGTTGAAACTAAGCCTTCGGACATCGGGAGTTTTACATGCTGCGAGCGCGAAAAATAGCATCAGTGTACCGAAACTAAATTGCTTGTACAATGTTTTGTGCATAAGTAGAGCGTGTTTGTGTGAGTTACCAAAGCTATGCGATTTTGTCAATTCTGTGAAATTAATTGCAAAAAAAGGATTGGCAGGCGGTTGGGTTGACTGAAAGGAAAAATGCGCCCCCCCAGGGGCTGTTCGGAAGAGGATACGCCAATATCTATCCGAACAAAGGGGGGCATTTAAACTAAAAACCCTAAGTCTTAAAGCATCAGTATGTGCGATGCTTGTATATTTTTATCTGTGTAGAAGGCCGGATTTTGCTGTGTCTCGCACAAGCTTATTCTCAATTTAGGTAAAACTGTTTTAGAAACGTTCGCCCTAACCATTATAATCGAGGAGCTATTTGCCGCTGCAAATAGACTCCCCTATACTCATAAAACCTAGAGTAAAACAACAACTATCTTGTTTTGTAGTTTGGCAGGGAGCGCCCTCCCCACCTTCACCACAATTATTTTTTGTGTATAATAAGTTCTGATCCTGTGTAGGCAAACACATCACTGTTCACCAATTCGGGTGCGAAAACTTGCGGATTCGCTGCATCTACCCAAACAATCCGGAATTTTTTCTCGCTGTCCATGCCGTCAAATGCGCCCACTCGTTTACGAATTGTGAGGGTGTTTCCGCTTGCAGAATAATCAATCTGTATTTTGCTAAACTTGCCCGCTTTGTAATTGTAGTTTATGCCTTCGTCTTCATACAACGTAAAACTAGCATCTTTACCCCCAAATATATAAAGCGTTGTAGGTTCAGTAGATTTTTCGGCGGTGTATTGCAACACAGGGCCTACTGGGATGATGCTGCCCTGCGGAACAAACAAAGGAATCCGACCAAGTT
>JBDKHP010000375.1:0-7105 GCA_039797645.1 Bacteroidota bacterium | reverse complement strand
CTGTGTTTATTTTTGTTTGTTTTTTTGTCTCAAAAAGCGCCCGAAAGTACGAATTTCTCTCGAATGTAGGTAAGCGGTTTTGAGTTGCCTTTCATTTTTGTATTGCAAACTGCCATTTTTGCGGCATTGTGGCTGTTGGGTGCTGTCAATTGTGCAGATTGTCAGTATATTTGCCGCCTATTTGACAGCCACCGAAGGCTGGCAAAAAAATTGGTATGCCTAAACTGAGTATTGATTTATCCGCCTAGGTGGGCATGGGTAAATCTTAGGATTCTGATAAATAAAGCGATACATAATAATTGGCAAGAGATTTATGAACGACGAAAAAGTACAAAACCCGGAAGTGGAAGAGACTGCAAACCAAGAGGCTACACAAGCACAGGCGGGTGAAGAGCAGGCTACCGATAATGAGTCGGCAGGCGAGGATACGAATTCCGATACTACTGAAGAGGCTAGCATAATAACCGAACCAGAAGTACGAATCGTAGAAGAGAACATCGACTATAAGGACAAGTACATTCGCCTTTCGGCGGAGTTTGATAATTACAGAAAACGGTCTGTTAAGGAACGTATGGATACCATCAAGAGTGCTTCGGCAGCTTTGTTGGAGAAATTGCTGCCTATTGCAGACAACTTTGAGCGTGCGCTCAAAGCCACAGAAACTGCACCCGATGTAGCCTCTGTGGCTGCTGGAATAAAACTCATCCATACAAGTCTGCTCGAAGTTTTCAAAGGCCAAGGACTCAAAGAAATTGAGGCCTTACACCAAGTTTTTGATGTGGACAAACACGAAGCACTTACGCAAATTCCCGCACCAAGCGACGACCTGAAGGGCAAAGTAGTCGATGTAATCGAAAAAGGTTATATCCTCAACGACAAGATAGTTCGCTATGCAAAAGTAGTTTTGGGACAGTAATTTTTTGAAAAAAAGTAGAAGATGGCTAGCAAAAGGGATTATTACGAAATACTGGGCGTGGAACGGAATGCCGATGAGACTGAATTGAAAAAGGCTTATCGTAAAATGGCGATTAAGTACCACCCCGACAAAAACCCCGGCGATGCGTCGGCAGAAGAGAATTTTAAAGAAGCTGCCGAGGCATACGAAGTGCTAAGCAATGCCGACAAAAGAGCCCGCTACGATCGCTACGGACATGACGGTGTACGTGGACAAGCTGGTGGTGGCGGTTTTAGCGGCGGAGGTATGAATATGGACGACATATTTTCACAATTTGGCGACATTTTCGGCGGCGGTGGCGGCGGTTTTAGTGGTTTCGGTGGTTTCGGCGGTGGTCGTCATCGGAGGGTAAACAAAGGCGCAAACCTACGGGTGAAAGTAAAACTCTCCCTCAAAGATGTGGCTGAAGGAGTCCTCAAAAAGATTAAAGTACGCAAGCATATTGTCTGCGATAGCTGTAGTGGTTCGGGTGCGGAAGCTGGTGCGCGCAACCAAACTTGCCATTCGTGCCACGGTTCGGGGCAAGTAACGCAAATTCAGAATACATTTTTGGGCCAGATGCAAACTACATCTACTTGCCCAACCTGCAACGGCGAAGGCACGCTTATCAGCCAGAAATGTACCAAATGCTACGGCGAAGGTATTGTGCAGGGCGAGGAAGTGGTAGAAATTAAGATTCCTGCGGGTGTGGCCGAAGGAATGCAGCTTAGTGTGAGTGGCAAAGGTAGCGCAGCCCGTCGTGGCGGAGTAAATGGCGACCTTATTCTTGTGATTGAAGAAGAAGAACACCCACATTTGGTGCGTCAGGAAAACGACCTGATTTACTCCCTCAACCTAAGCTTCCCCGATGCTGCATTGGGCACGCAGGCCGAAATCCCCACCGTAGATAGTAAAGTTAAAGTACGCATCGACCCAGGAACACAACCAGGGAAAGTACTTCGACTTCGCGGCAAAGGTATTCCAGATGTAAACGGCTACGGTCGCGGTGATTTGTTGGTAAAAGTGAACGTTTTTGTACCAACAGAAATGAACAAAGACGAGAAAAAAATTCTTGAAAAACTGCAAAGTTCTCCGAATTTTGCTGCCAGAGAACATGCCGACGACAAAGGCTTTTTTAGCAAAATGAAAGATCTTTTCGAGTAGATTTTCATCTCGCGGCAACGAACAAAGAGAATAACCAAACGGCTATTCTCTTTTTTTTGTCATTATTTCAGCGGATTCGTAGTCCCCTGTTTCCGAATTGGAGCTAGGCATCGGCATTACCTTTTGCATTGTTTACTGGAATGTGGACATGTGGTAGTTATGCTGAAGACTCGAGAAGATGTCATTTGGGGGCGTCAATTTCGGAAGTAACAGCCCATAAAGTGTCGCTGTTTTCTGGGGCAAATTCTGCAAAACAATTACCTTCGTAGTCTTAACACACCAAACAAATACCGACATGAAAAAACGTTCGATTTATGCCGCACTCTTCGGGATTATTGCCCTTAGTAGCTGCCACCAAACTACACAACAGACTGATATGCAAACAAATCCATTCTTACAGCCCTACGGCACTCCGTACGAGGTGCCAGCTTTCGACAAAATTACTGACGCTCATTTTCTGCCTGCGATTCAGGAAGGGATTCACCAAGAACGTGCAGAAATCGACGCTATTTCCAAAAATCCCGAGCCTGCAACTTTCGAGAATACACTCGCTGCTTTAGACCAATGTGGTATTTTGTTGCGCAATGTGAGTTCGGTGTTTTACAACAAAATATCGGCAAATACGAACGACACCTTGCAAAATATTGCCAAAACTGTGTCGAGTTTACTCTCTGCACATTCTGACGACATTATGCTTAACAAGGCGCTTTTCGAGCGAATCAAAGCCGTGTACGACCAACGTGAAGGGCTGACACTCAGTACCGAACAAAAGACACTGCTCGACCATCAGTACAAAACCTTCGTACGAAATGGCGCGAACCTGAAGCCCGAGGAACAAGATTCGCTGCGTAAAATCAACGAGTCGCTTTCGGCCCTGTCCCTCCAATTTGGCGACAATCAGTTGGCCGAAGACAACAACTGGACGCTCACGCTCAACGAAGAAGCCGAACTGGACGGCCTACCCGAAGGGCTTCGCGCATCGGCTGCCGAAGCTGCCAAGGAAGCTGGCAAAGAGGGCAAATGGCTTATCAGTCTCCACAAACCGAGCTGGATTCCTTTCTTGCAATATGCTACCCGCCGCGACTTGCGCGAGAAGGTTTACACCGCGTGGATGAACCGCGCCAACAATCCCGACAAGTTCAATAACAACCCGATTTTGTTGCAAATTGTGACGCTTCGCAAACAAAAAGCGCAATTGTTGGGCTTCGGCTCTTGGGCGGATTATGTGCTCAACAACACCATGGCCAAAACGCCCACAACGGTGAACAATATGCTCGCCGAACTTTGGGCAAAAGCGCTACCGATGGCCAAAGCTGAAGCCGCCGAAATGCAAAAAATGATAGACTCCGAGGGCGGGAAATTCAAACTCGCGTCGTGGGATTGGTGGTTCTATGCCGAAAAAATACGCAAGGCAAAATACGACCTCGACGAAGAGGCCCTTCGCCCCTATTTCGAACTCAACAACGTGCGCGACGGCGTATTCTATGTGGCCCAAAAACTGTACGGCATTCAGATAAAACCACGCACCGACCTGCCCAAACCACATCCCGATGCCCAAGCTTTTGAAGTTAGCGAGGCCAACGGCACACATATCGGGATACTTTATATGGATTTCTACCCCCGCGCAGGCAAACAAGGCGGCGCTTGGATGAGCGAATTCCGCCAGCAATGGGTACACGGCAGCGACTCGATAAGCCCCATCATCACCACCGTGTTCAACTTCACGAAACCTACACCGGGCAAACCCGCCCTACTCACCTTCGACGAAGTAAGCACCACCTTCCACGAATTCGGACACGCGCTCCACGGCCTCTTCTCGCAATGCCATTATTACACGCTTTCGAGCACCAACGTAGCCCGCGATTTCGTAGAACTACCCTCGCAAGTGATGGAAAACTGGGCTTCCGAACCCGAAGTACTTCGCGTATTTGCCAAACATTACCAAACTGGCGAACCAATGCCCGATGCACTGATCGAAAAAATACAAGCTTCGTCGAAATTCAACCAAGGTTTTGCGACGGTTGAATACCTCGCCGCTTCGATTCTCGACATGCAATGGCACACCCTCACCACCGAAATCCCCACCGATGCGCCTGCCTTCGAAGCAAAAGCGATGACACAATTCGGCCTCATACAGAGCATCATACCGCGTTACAAAAGCACCTATTTCTCGCATATATTTTCAGGTGGCTATTCGGCTGGTTACTACAGCTATATCTGGGCCGAAGTACTCGATGCCGACGCCTTTGCAGCCTTCAAAGAATCGGGCAATATATTCGACCCCGCAAGAGCCAAGTCCTTCCGCGAGAACATTCTCCAAAAAGGCGGCACCGAAGACCCGATGTTGCTCTACACCCGTTTCCGAGGCCACGAGCCGAGCAACGAAGCCCTACTCCGCCGCCGAGGACTCGTAAAATAGTCCGAACGACACAAAAAAAACCTGAACCAAATTTGGTTCAGGTTTTTTTGTGAATCTAATGAAAAAAAACAATAAAAACTTGATTTCTAAATAAATATACTACTTAACTTTACCCAAACGAGCAGTAACCTTTACAGTAGTAAATTTAGAAAGCAAACCGATGCCAAGAATTGGTTTTACAACTTTTGTCTCGAATTGTGGATAAAATACCACATCGTAACCAGTATGAGCTTGCATTAATTCGTACAACGCATATCCACTAGTTCTGTCGCCTACCAAACTACCAATAATCGGAATACTTGCAGCACTTACCCCCCCCGATCCATCAACTGAGGCTGTTTTTTTCATAAAAATACGCTTAAAGTCAATTCCTAGAATTTTAGTAGAACTGGCTTCAGCACTAAACTGACCAGAAAACTCATAATCAGATTTTACAAATTGCACATGCGAATTTGGCTCCTTAATCGTCTGATTTAAGCTCGTGCAGCTCGAAAATAACAAAACAATTGCAGCAATTGCGAAAAATAAATTTGCGTAAATTTTTTTCATGATAATAAATACTAAATAAATGCCTACTCTTTGAGGGGTTTTTCGGCATCACCCTGAATAATTTAGATTAAACAGCTACAAATTTACTATTTTACTCGAATTCATTATATCTAGTCATGTCTATTTCTGTAAAATCTTAAATTATTATGTATTTGATCAAAATAAATTACTCATATTGAATAAATTAGAACAATAAAAAAAATGAAATTTTAAAAAAATAATTAGGAGCGGGAACGAAACATTATTTATACACAGCGGCTACCGGCTCTTGGCTGTAGTCCTCGCAACGGGTACGGTATCACTTGGCCACCCTTGTATTTCAGTTTCACGACAGTACAAATGGCCACTACCGCTCATGCTGTGGGCTACTTGCCGCGATCCGGGCTAGTTGTAGCGGCAGCTGCATTTGTAACGCCGTAGGTACAAGGGGCAAAAACTTTCGGTTGGCCTTTGGCCATGATGCCTTCTCGTTCCAGACATTGCATCCGAAAGCGGCATCTCACTTACATTTCCAGTAAATCTCTCTGAAACGGCATCCCTAAATTCGATGCAAAAACAACCTCCAAACCCATCAGTTCTTCAAGACTCAAAAAAACAAGACTTGCAGCAAATGGCAACAAGTCACTCAATTTAGACATTCCAGCCCGCAAAAAAAGTTAGAAGTTCATACAAACCCAAAATAACGCCAAAAAAAATACTAATCTGCATACCATTTACGAACAAATTGGCAGCTATCAGAAATACAGAAATACCCTAGTTTTAAATCCGAACCCAATAACAGTTTGGCCGAAAAAAGCAATACAACAAACGTTTGCAACTGCATAGTCAGAAACGAATATCATTGTTTAGTATTGCCATTTAAGACAAATTTTCTGTAAATACTTATAGTATAAATGAAAATAAGTATCAAATAATTACACAGCCCTTTATGTTCACTATTATACACTACTAACAACAAATTAAAATGAAAAAAATTCTAACACTACTTGCAATTTTTGCAATTTTTGCAAGCTGCCAAAAAACAGAAGTGGCAACTATCGACAGCCCAGAAAGCAACATCGTACGTAAAGCCTCTGTAAGCGTAACAACCGAAGCAGCACTCAAAACAGCAATCGCCAACGCTGCACCCGGCGACGTAATTACCGTAAGCGGCACAATCTACCTCACCAGCACACTGCAAGTACTCAAAAGCGGCACATCGTCGGCTAAAATCAACTTCACCGGTGGCACATTAGATTGTTCCAAAGTATCAGGTTGGGGCGTAAAAGTAAACGGCAGTTACTGGAACATTTCCAACATGACAATCAAAGGCGCCAGCGATTGCGGCATCGTATTCCAAAGCGGCGGATACAACTGGGTGTACAAAGTTATTACACATGGCAATGGCGACTCTGGCTTACAAATCTACAACGCAGCACACGACAACAGCATCAACTACTGTACTTCCTACGACAACTACGACGTAGCAAACGGTGGCGAAAATGCCGATGGTTATGCATGTAAATTATCAGCCGGAAAAAACAACAAATTCGACAATTGCTACGCATACCACAATTCTGACGACGGTTGGGATTTATACGGACAGCCATACACCGTAAAAATGACCAACTGCATTGCCAAAACCAACGGTTACGGAACCAACGGCGACGGCAACGGTTTCAAACTTGGTAGCGCAGGCATCAGCGTACCCCACACAGTTACAGGTTGCACATCGAGCAACAACATCGGCTGTGGTTACGACGGCAACGGCAACGTAGGTCATATCACAACAACCGGAAGCTCAGGTTCTGGCAACGGCAAAAGCTTGTGGTACCGTATTTACTAATACCAACAACAATTCAATAAGTTGTAACCCATACAACAAAACATAAAGGTATAGCGACTGCACAGATCTCCCTAGATCCTTGCAGTCGCTTCACTATTTAGAGTCTGTTTTTTTAGTTGAGGTCAAGGCGGATTGGATTTTTTAAAGCGGAGTTTACTACTTGTAAATGAGCATTTAAAAAATTCGATCCAACGCTGAGATCGACTAAAAAAAC
>JBDKHP010000374.1:0-6150 GCA_039797645.1 Bacteroidota bacterium | reverse complement strand
CTCACCGATCTTTCCGAAATCACAAAAAGAAAGTTATCCGAATTTCGTATCCCATTATTTATTTCCTGCTCAAATGCACTTCCAGGAGCAATACTCTCTTGGTCAAACCAAGTGTTTTTTGCATGTATTTGCAACTCCGTATTCAAATGCCGCGCAAAATCCGATTCAGACCTCGAATAAGAAATAAAAACCTCAGTAGGCAAACTATCGCCTTTGGCCAAACTCTCCTTAATAAACTTATACTGAAGTTCCGTAGGGGGCGAACTCTGTTGTTTCGATGCAATACGCAACCAATCCTCCGTTTGCACCAAATTATAACCCCGAAACAGAATACTCTGGTTGTAGTTTTGTCGCTCCCATTTAAGAGCCGCCACTAGCACCTGCGTATGTTTCTGGAAGTAGCTCCGTTCGGTTTGTATTTCAGCTATAATGCCCATTACGTTGGCACTCGCCCAAGGCGTAAACTGTATATTCTGGAAGGTCGCATCTTGGCTCAAAGAAACACCAGACAGCGAAATACCAATAATTCGCTTATTCAGCGAAACGGCATATTCAAACTCCGCCATCCGTAAAGCATTGTTCCGCATGTCCTCTGTCCAGACAAGTACAATATTGTCTGCATTCTCAATACCATTTTGCCGTTGCGTATCCTCAGCAATACCCGTACGTAAATCGAATTGAGCAATCCAGCAACTCATATTATGCCGCGTAAACGCAAAAGATATTTCGTTCATTTGTGAACCTGCCGACTCTGCATACACAAAATACACATCCGTATGCAAGTTGGTCGCATTTTTTTTACTCTCACTTATATAACGGCACTGCAATTCGGTTGGCTGACAAGGAGCTTGTTCATACGTAAACGGAGTATCCAGCCAAGTCTCGGCCAAAGCACGATCTTCGCCCAGAAGAAGCAAACTTTTTTCGTACTTACCTTCGCGCCACAAGCTCGCACGCAACAGCATTTCCGTATGCTTTTCCACATAAGCCCTCTGCTTTTGCAAAATACTCAGCAAATCACTAAAACTACTTTCAAACTGACTCTCATCAACAAACGGAGTCCAGTTAATACGACGAATAGAACTCCGAATTTCGTTTTCCTGCTCAGCACTCTCTGGCAACACATGCAACAACGGCACGATGCGTTTATTGTATTTTTCAGCAAGCTCAATCTCGCGTGAACAGTAAATCGAGTTGATTGAATGCGGTGCAATTACAAACAAAAAAGAATGTGAGCGAAGAATACCATCGTTGATCTGCTCCTGAAAATCCACACCAAGGGGAATATCATTCTGATCCAACCATACAACCAACCCCTCTGCAACAAGCCTATCATGAAGCTCTTTTACAAAAGTTCTACTCTCTTTTCGTCCATAAGAAATAAATACATCGTACACCATCTGCCCAAAGCTCCTTGATTACTTGCCCGAAATTACTATTTATCTTTACAATATGCTGTATTTTATAGCCATAAAGCAATACCCGTCTATTAAAAAACGTATTGAGTTAATGTTTATTTTAGGTTTTAATCCCGATCCCTAGCCCCGTAAGTACCACCAAAATAATATTATTGCAATTTCAAACCCCAACAGCACCAAGTCTCCCAACCATTCTCTCCATACTGAATAGCCAGCAAAAAAAAAAATAAAGATAAGGAGCGGAAGCCTAACTTTTCAAAGATAGGGCGGCTGCCGGCTATCCGCTTGTAGTCCTCGCAAACGGGAACGGCCTCACTTGGCCGCCTGAGTATTTCAATCAAACCACTGTACAAAAGGCCACTGCATCAGCTTGCTGTGGGCTACCGCTACTATCCGGGCTAGACCGTGCCCCACTTTCCAAACCCACGCCGTAATCTGGCCATACCATCGTACCAGTTGGCCTATGGCCATGATGCCGCATACACCACCACCACAAACCCACCACCCCCCAATCACAACCCAAACAATCAGAATAGGCCCCTCAAATCAAAATATGCACAATTTTACCCGACAGACAATCCGATTTTTTAGGCCCAAAGAAACACGCAGTCTAGTATTTTGAGCTTTAGTGATTTACATTATCCCCCAAATAAAATCGAACTAGCCACCACAAAAAGACGATGAGCAACTGAAAAAAATCGTATTTTTGCAATACGTAAAAGAAAAACCACCGATGCTATATTCCAAACTACCCAATACAGGCACAACCATCTTCACCACCATGACGCAGATGGCTCAACAATTTGGTGCAATTAACTTAGCCCAAGGATTTCCTGAATTTAGTCCGGCTGGCGATTTATTAGATTTGGTGTATAAGCATTTACTTTTGGGCAACAACCAATACACGCCCATGGCAGGTCACTACCCGCTTCGCGAAGCGATCAGTTCAAAAATAAGCCGGTTATATGGTCAAGAATACGATCCAGAAACGGAAATTACGATTACAGCCGGTGCAACACAAGCACTTTTTACAGCGATCGGTACAATTGTGCAAGAGGGCGACGAAGTAATTGTTTTTGAACCAGCTTACGATTCCTATACACCTGCCATAAAACTCAATGGCGGCACCCCAGTCTATATACAATTACTTGCACCCGATTTCAATATTGATTGGGAAAAAGTAAAAAGGGCAATTACAGCACGTACCAAACTTATTATCCTTAACAGTCCGCACAATCCAACGGGCAGTGTGTTGAGTCCAGAGGATTTGGTAACACTTGCAAAAATTGTATCTGGCACCCGTATATACCTCCTTAGCGACGAAGCTTACGAGCATATTATATTCGACGGCTTGAAACATTGTAGCCTAGCTGGTAATGCCCAATTGCGTTCGCGGAGTTTTGTGGTAGCCTCCTTAGGCAAAACCTATCATGCTACGGGGTGGCGCATGGGTTACATTGTCGCACCAAAAGCAGAAATGACAGAATTTCGCAAAATTCATCAGTTTACTGTATTCAACAGCAATGCTCCGATTCAGTTCGCATTAGCCGAATTCTTAAACCGAGAATACGAGTATCAAAACCTCCCGGACTTTTACCAAGCCAAACGCGATTTATTTTGCAACTTGCTAAAAGATTCGAGCTTTAAATTTACCCCTGCCTCTGGTTCATTCTTTCAGAGTATGGATTTTAGTGCACTTACCGATTTGAGTGACAAGGCATTCGTGGAATGGCTGGTAAAAGAAGTCGGTGTGGCGGCTATTCCTTATTCGGCATTCTACCATCAGAAAACAGAGCTTCAGTACGTGCGGTTTTGCTTTGCCAAATCAGATGAAACATTGTATCGAGCTGCCGAAAAACTTCATATTGTAATGAATAAATAAGCCCACTGTGCTTGGCCTCTGAATTGTACATTCGTTCTTTTTATGCTCAAACTAGCAGCTTATGTTTGTATGGCAACTCACAAAACCCCAACACATTGTGGTGGTAGGAGGTTCCGATAATTTTAAAAGCCCCGGAGGCAAAGTTCTTCAAAACCTAATCGCTAGTTTTGATGGTCGCATCTCTGTACTCAACCCAAAACACAAAAAGATTCAAGGCTTGGATAGTTTTGCAACAGTTGCTGAACTGTCGCCAGTAGATATGGCTATCTTTGCCATCCCCGCACGATTTATCCCCCCACTGGTAGGCGAACTTGGCCATAGTAAACAGACGAAGGCATTCATTGTGCTTTCGGCAGGTTTTGCTGAAGATAGCCCCAAGGGGAAAGCTCTTGAAGCCGAACTGTTGGCACAAGTGCAAAAGGTGGGTGGCCAGTTAATTGGCCCGAATTGTATCGGACTCATTACCCCTAATTTTAATGCGGCTTTTACCACCCCAATCCCAAAACCTGCACCCAACGGCATCGACCTTATTTCTAGTTCTGGTGCTACTGCTGTGTTTATTATGGAAATGGCAATGAAACAGGGCTTGCATATCAACAACCTGTATTCGGTGGGTAATGCGGCTCAAATTGGTATAGAAGAGGTGTTGGCTCACTTGGATACCTTACCCAATGAGTGCGAACAATCTCACTTAAAGTTGTTGTACTTAGAATCGCTCCGCGATCCTACTATGTTTTTGAAACATGCCCGATCATTAGTAAGCAAAGGCTACCGTGTTTTGGTCCTGAAAGCGGGCAGAACGCAAGCTGGCTCAAGAGCCGCAAGCTCACACACGGGCGCTTTGGCCAGCCCCGATGTCGCAGTAGATTCTTTGTTCCAGAAGGCAGGGGTGTTACGTTGCGAGAACCGGCAAGAATTGGTGTCGATGGCCAT
Organism: Bacteroidota bacterium; assembly: GCA_039797645.1. GTDB lineage: Bacteria > Bacteroidota > Bacteroidia > Bacteroidales > JBDKHP01 > JBDKHP01. The sequence continues at coordinate 1,917 of JBDKHP010000374.1, read as the reverse complement.
ACTTTATACTTTGGGTGTAAATGAGGGTTTGAACATTGGGATTGTTACACATGCTGGTGGCCCAGCGGTTATTCTGACAGATGCTCTCGCAAGTCAAGGATTTACGGTGCCAGAATTACGGAACGATTCGCTGGCTGGCGTATTACTTTCGGGATCTAGCGTGGGGAATCCGATTGATATTTTGGCCACTGGAAAGCGAAGTGAACTTAATGCTGCTTTACATTGGTTGGTATATCATTGTGAAGAAGTCGATAGCGTGGTTGTGATTTTTGGCTCACCAGGATTGAACTCTGTGTCCGATGAATACGCACTAATTTTGGAATATTTACACAATTCGCCAAAACCGATTTACCCCATTTTGCCATCAGTGCTCAATGCAAATGACGAAATGCAGGCTTTTGTGGCTGGAGGTGGTGTTTTTTTTTACGATGAAAGTGTGTTTGCAGCCGCCTTAGAACGTGCGGCTTGGGCGGAATTGCCAAGTTCCCACACACAAAATTTCGAGACTCCACAACGCATTTTACTTGCAAACTTTGGGGGTGGTGCTTATTTATCGGCAAGGGAAACGGAGCATTTGCTGGCTTGGGCTGGCATTCGGCAAGCAACAGCAAGAGAGGTGCATACTCTTGAGGCAGCAAAAAAGGTAGCCTGTGAAATTGGTTTTCCTTTGGTAATTAAGGTTATAGGCCCAGTGCACAAAACCGAAATGGGTGGTGTAGTACTCAATATTCAAAATCTCAGAGCGTTGCAGGCTGCATACAAGCGTCTTAGTACGATTGTAGGAGTCTCGGGTATTTTGATACAAACCATGCATACGGGCATGGAGCTGTACGTGGGTGGTAAACGTGAGGCGCAGTTTGGAAACCTCTTGCTGTTTGGGCAAGGTGGGATTTACTTGGAGTCGATACAAGATACGGCTTGTTTGCTGGGGCCAGTCTCGGAAAATGAGGTTTTGGCAGCGTTTCGGAAGCTTAGAGTATTCCCTATTTGGAACGGGCTGCGTAGGCAAAAGGGAATTCCCCTGAATGAGCTTGCTCGAATTATCTGCCAAGTATCGTTACTTTTAGAGGTATATCCCCAAATTGTAGAGCTCGATCTGAATCCGCTTATTGTCCACAACGATGAGATTGTGGTTGTAGATGCGCGTATCCGATTGGCCTAACTCGTAGCGGGCTTTTAGGTGTAGGATGTTTTCTGTTATGGTTTTTCTTCGGATTCTTTTTTGGGCTTTTGGTCTTCGTCGTAATATTCGTCGTAAAGGTGGTCGTCAATTTCGGAGTCGTCTTTTAGGTTGTCGTCGTATTTGAAGATGTCTGTGCCGAAGAGATCGAGGCCTTGTTTGGTTTTGTGGCGTAGGGTAAATTTGTAGGAAAGATCGAAGAGAGGCATCAGAAATATTCGGGAAGAGTTCGTGGTTGTGCCAAAGTGAGCCATATAACCACCGGCCATTGTCCAACGTTTGTCGATGGGCCACACGATGAGGCCTTTGTGCTCGAGGGCGAAATTTTTTACCGCTCCAACGCTCAAGAAATCAAGATCGACGGAATAGTTTAGAAATTCTGTAAGATGCGCTTCTAAATCAGCGCCTACGTACCAGAGAATTTTGCCAAAATAGGGTTGTGTTCGCTGAAAAAAGGGAGCGGTTTCGGCCATTGTGGTGGCTGGTGTAAGCTTTCCGATACTGAACTTTATGCCGATACGAACGGTGAGTAGGTAGTCGGGCAGATCGCAGGATGTTTTGGGCTTGAGGAATTTGCTGGCGAGTATCTCGTGGTACATGGGAAGTACAAAGGGTGTCGATTCGCCAAGTGGTATCTGTAACCATTTGCTCCCGTTGAGTTTATTGAGTGCCATACTGGCATAATAGACACCGTGGTTGGAGGAAATGAGTATGTTGTTGGGGGTTACGTACCAACG
>JBDKHP010000373.1:0-2821 GCA_039797645.1 Bacteroidota bacterium | reverse complement strand
CCACATGGCCGCAGGCCAAGGTAAAGTGCTGCCCAGCGAACCTACGGCCTTACAAATGCTGCTGCCGATCGGTCTAGCCCGGATAGTAGCGGTAGCCCACAGCGGTGTGATGCCGTGCCAGCAAGCTGATGTTATTGGACTGAAATACTGTGGTTTCCTGTTGATTTCGTTCCCGAACGCGAGGACTACAAGCGGATAGCCGGCAGCAGCCGCCTAAAATAGTGTTGGGTCTCCGCTCCTAATTTTTATTTTTATTCTTTTCTTATTCGCAAGGCATTCGGGAAGCGTATGGTCTGTAACTAGGGGAGGGGGTAAAAAAAAGGGGACTCGCCACACACGAGCCCCCCACACTATTCACACACACATTAATCGATTCTTATTTTTTTGGTTTGCATTGCCCCATTGGCATTCATCCGGAGGAAGTACAGCCCCTTTGGTAATGCCGAAACTTGGGTTTCTGTGCCCGTGGTTGTGGGCAAATTGCGCACGCAAATACCAGATACGTTGTAAATTGACAATTTTGCCCCCTCGGGGTGTGACACCACGAATGCGTCTTTAGATGGGTTCGGGTACACGCAGAATGTCAACTCAGATTCGGGTTCGAGTACTGAAGTTACTACGGGGGCAGTCCAGCCCCAGACTTCAAATTCAGTGTAGCTATTCCAAGTGCCCGTAGAATTGCCATGGCCTACTATACGTACGTAGCGGGCGTTAATGTCGGCAAAGTCGTAGATTTTTGTAAGGTCGGTAGTGATCGGGGTGGTGATTCCCACGATGGCATTTACGAAAGTGATACCGTCGGTAGAGGTCTGGATGTCGAAGCTCGATGTGCGCGAATCGCCTTTGTAGATGCCCACCACGAGGTAGGATATTTTGCGAAGGTCGCCCAAATCGAGCGTGATTGTTGCTCCGTCGCCGTCGCCAGACCAGCGGTTTGTTAGCAAGCCGTCGTTTACATTTACGGCTTCGTTGCCCACTTGTTCGGTACTTGCCACCACAGATGTTACGGCGAGTTTTACTTCGGTGCCCACTGTTCCTGCTTGGGCCACGGCGATTTCGGCAGTGAGATTTGCACCATCGGAGATGGTAAGCTTGGCAGTTCTAGCGCTTCGGCTGGTATTGGCAGCAACTTGGGCTGCTATGGTTTTATTGCCAGTGTCCGATGGAGAGTTTACTGTGAGCCAGGTTTCGGAACTTACGATCGACCATGTGGTATTTGACGTAATATCGAAGTTTTTGCTGGCTTGTGCAGCGTCAAACGACAGATTTGTGGCACTGATACTCAGTGTTGAAACAGCTTTTCCGGCTTGGGTTACCGTAATTACGAGGGTAATGTTTGTGTCACCTGTATTGTTGGTGCTGGTGAATGTAAGTGTTGCGGTGCGGTCTTGTCCGGTGGTGTTTGCGACAACAGAAATTGTGAGTTTTGTGCCTGAACTGGCTGTGGTAGGTGTGCAAGTGAGCCAAGTCGCCGAACTTAGCACGCCCCAACTTAGGTTAGATTCGAGTGTCACATCTGCCGACTCAGCACCCATTCCGAAACTTTGTACCGCTCTCGAAAGTGATAAATAACCGCCTGTTTGTGGCCCAACTTCTGCGGCCAACATTGGTTTATAAACTACTGCTTCCGTGCTGTATTGGTCGGCCCCGTAGGTAAACGGCGACACGCGAGCTTGGCCTTCAATGTCGCTGGCAATTGCGCCAACCGCCGTGGCATAGCTTGCAAACGAGGGCGTATTACTGGTGGATTTCATATACCAAAATACGGGGTCTAACGCTAATTTTGGATCGATATTTTGGGCTTGCTCTGTGGTAAAACTCACGCCAGTACCTACTACCGCAGTGCCTTGGGGAAACAAAATGTTGTCTATCCAGACCATCGTAGTAGGGGCATTGATATAATTTACCAAGGAATTACTGCTGCCCGATACCACATTGTAGGCCATCGTAACATTACGAGGCGGCTTAGAATAACTCCCATTGTTGTTGAACCCGATTTCGATACCATAGACATTATCAATGAGGGTATTGTTGGCAACAAGCGCATTTTCAATACGATAGTGACTAGAAAGGCTGGTACTTGTAGATTCTACGTCGCCTTGAGTGAGCGTAATTGGCGCATCCCATTTCGTGCCATTCAGCCCCTGAAAGAAGTTGTTGATGATTTTATGATTCGACCCATAGATTCGCACACCACCTGTGCCTTCAATTCCCTCGCCAAAAAAGAAATTGCCTTCTATCACCGTTTCGTTACCATGCCGCAATGACACCGTGCCCAAACAACGAACAAAGGTATTGTGTGCGATGGTATTTTTATTGCATTTAACCGAGATAATTTCGGGGTCGCCGTTACAATCTTCAAACAAATTGTTAGAAACCCGCGTAAATCCATCCGATTGCGACATTGCACTCCACCCGATACGAATCGTTTCCATTTCGTTGTCTGCACGTGGCCCCATATTCATAAAGTGGTTGTATTCAATAACATCGTGCTGCGAAACATACAGGCTGTTTGTGCCATCTATCTTAATCATATTCCCCAACGTAACCTTGTTTTTGAACATATTGTGGTCAATTCGGTTGTCGTGGCTCATATCTACCAAATTGTCGTACATACCCTGAAGCACGATCCACACCGAAGAGTTACGCGATACGCCATCGGTTTTGTAAGCCGCCTCACCCGCTCCATCAAATACACACTGTGTAATGCGCATATTATTGCAGGTCTGCACTTTAAAAGTCGTAGATTTGTCGGTCATTACAAAATTAAATCCCTGAAAAACTACGTATTCGCAATAACGAAGATCGAAATATGCTGCCG
>JBDKHP010000372.1:0-11920 GCA_039797645.1 Bacteroidota bacterium | reverse complement strand
ATCTGACTTATTGGAGTGGGCTCTATTTCTATAGAGGCCAATACACTCATGCCTGGAATTTATCTATATTCTCTAAACATCGACGGGCAAGAGATAAAAACCCTAAGAATGGTGGTTCTCGAATAATGATTTAGGAAGGCTAAATGCTCAATTTGTCAGTTACAAAGAGTATTTAGCCTATTCTTTCGTTCCAAATAGTAAACACAAGAAAAAATGAATAATAAAATGAACAAATTAATTCTGTTTATACTCTTTTCTATCAGTATAATAAGTGCCTTTGCGCAAAACGATGAAGAGCCAACCCCTTACGCTCTAAAGCCACAATACAAAGATCTAATTCGGCTAGGAGACCTACCGGCTAATTTTGTCACTCCTGCTTTTAACAATGATTCTTTGTACGATGCTGAAAATATGATGGTTCCTCCCAATTCTGACAACGTTAGAACGGGAATTATCTATCCCTTTACTCCTAAGCTAAATATGCAGCATAATACCAGCATAATTACGCTCGATTGCGGAACTGTTTATATTTTCAAAATAGTTAGTCCAACTTCTGCGGAACTATCTTTATATATGGACACCATTAATATTTCGCAAGAAATGCAATTTTCATTTATTGGAGCGGGTCCCGATGAAGGATATTTTGAAGTTTTTTCGGATAAAAGAGATTTTGAACGCAGAATCTCATCGCTAGGACAAGAACTCTATGTTGAGTTGTTTGTGCCGAAAAATTGTAAAAAACAATTTGTTTGTTCCTTTAAAAAATATGGTTATGGTTATGCGGGTTTAAAAAAAAAAGAATATTAGGCAAAACGGATAAGAAAACCGGCGGCTGGGTTTTGGAGGCAAGCCGTAGGCTTGGCGTACGATAACGCCACATGGCCGCAGGCCAAGGTAAAGTGAGGGTATTGCGTACCTACGGCGTTACAAATGGTGCTGCCGACCGAACTAGCCCGGATAGTAGCGGTAGCCCACAGCTGGCGAGCGGAAGTGTCAGTTTATGAAAGTGTTGGACTGAAATACAGAGGCTGCCTATTGATTTCGTACCCTCCAGCGAGGACTACAAGCGGATAGCCGGCAGCCGCCTTTACAAATTTTGTTGGGCTACAGCTTCTAATCCTTATTTTTTTCTTTCTGTTGGTTTTTTGCCCGATGGTTTTTTCTGGAGGTGCAAAAGTTTTACTGAATTTGTCGGTTTTTGGAGCGGTGGTATTTTACGAAAAAGTAGTTGCCCAAGCCGTAGGTGCTGTATGAAACGACGTTTCCCCAAGCGGTGCCCATTACGCCAAAGGTTTTGCTGAGTACCAAATAACTGATGAGCGAAAAGGCCGACACGGGAATTACAAACTGAAATAGGTATTTTCGGATGGGTAAACGACTTAGGCTATAGGCTACGTATGGCCGGAATATATTGATTATGGTTGCGCCGCCCAAGATAATGAGCATAATGGGGTAGGTGAAGTCGAGGTCGGTGGAATTGAAGACGATGCGCATAAATTCGCGGCCTCCGATGGTGAAAACGGCCATCAAGGCCAATCCGACGGCTGTGAAACTGAGCATTATTTTGCCGAATTGGGCTTGGATTTCGGTTTCGCTGAGGTGGCGCATTCGGGCAACGAGATAGCGCTGCATAATGATGGGCAACAGGGTGTTGATGTAGGTCATTTTCACGACGATTGAATATTCGCCTATTTTATTGAGCGGTACTTGAAAGTACTGAAGTATGAGCAAATCGAAGTCGTACACAAACGACATGCACAGGGCGATGATGTGGAAGTAGATGGTGTAGCTTTTTAGGCTCTGTTTTATTATCGGCCATATTGCTGCTGTGGGCAACCGAAAGCGAAAATTGAAATGGTGGCGGTACACCAAAAACCAAAATGCGATTTTGGCTATGGAGATCACGGAGAGTAAAATGAGGTAATATTCGCGCGTGGGGAAGATAAAAATACTCCCCATGCTGAGGACTAATATGCTGTTGGAAATGACGCTAAGCCGAAGGGATTCTTTGTTCTTAAACTCGAGGAAGTAGAAAAACTTGATGCTTTCGGTGAAGCTCGTGCTGAGGTATTGTAGGCCGGTTACGATGAGTGCGACGGTAAAAAGTGGCATCTTGTCGGTGCGGAAAGCCCAAGATGCTACCAAAGTGGCGAGCATGAGTACTGCGAATTTGATTACCCAAAATTGCAGGTAGGCGTCTATTTTGTTGGTTTCGTGGTCGTTTTTCTTGTCGCGCATCAGGATGTTCTCTGGCAGCACGTTGGCATAGGTGAGCGCGACTTGCATGGCTGTGGCAACGCCAAGTACGCCAAGGAATTCCTTGTCGAACAGATACGCTGCGATACCAAAGCCTAAAAGTGTGAAGCCCTTGGCTAGGGCTTCGTCTATAAAACTAAAGGCTACATCGGCGGCAGCCTTTTTTGATTTTTTATTCATTGAATGTTGCGGCGGATTAATGGGCTTCGAGCCAGTTGTGGCCTATGCCTGCTTCGGCAGTTAGTGGTACGCTTAGGGCTACTGCGGCTTCCATTTGGCGTATAACGATTTCTTTCACGGTGTCGATTTCGGTTTCTAGGACATCGAACACCAACTCATCGTGCACTTGCATGGTCATGGTGCTTTGTATGTTCTGGGCTGTAAATTCGGCATCGATACGAATCATGGCTAGTTTGATGATGTCGGCAGCCGAACCTTGTATGGGGGCGTTAATGGCGTTGCGTTCTGCCATACCTCTGCCCATTCCGTTGGCCGAATTGATGTCGGGGAGGTAGCGTTTGCGTCCCATGAGGGTGCTTACGTAACCGTGTTCGCGGGCGGTGGCTACGCATTTGTCCATATAGACTTTCACCCCGGGGTAGTTGGCAAAATAACCGTCGATGAGCATTTTGGCCTCGGTACGCGAAATGCCCAAATTCTCGGCCAAGCCGAAGGACGAAATGCCATAGACTATCCCGAAGTTTGCGCCTTTTGCATTGGAACGCATTTCCCGGCTTACTTCTTCGATGGGAATGTTGTAGATTTTTGCTGCCGTTGCGGCGTGAATGTCGTACCCATTGCGGAAGGCTTCTACCATATTGCTGTCGCCACTGAGGTGGGCTATGATGCGGAGTTCTATCTGCGAATAATCTGCCGATAGGAGTTGGTGTGCTGCATCGCTCGGAATGAATGCTTTGCGCAACTCGCGTCCTTTTGTGGTACGGACGGGGATGTTTTGTAGGTTTGGGTCGGTAGAGCTTAAACGACCTGTTGCGGCAACTGCTTGGTTGTATGAGGTATGTACACGTCCGGTGCGTTCGTTTACCAACAATGGCAAGGCTTCTACGTAGGTAGAAAGTAGTTTGCGCAGCTCGCGGTAATCGAGTATTTTGTTTATGATGGGGTGCTTGGTGCTGAGTTTCTGGAGTACTTTTTCGTTGGTGGCGTATTGGTTGGACTTTTCGGTTTTTTTGGCCATCGGGTCCAACTTGAGCTTGTCGAATAGAATTTCGCCCAATTGTTTGGGTGAGGCAGGGTTGAAGGGTTCGCCTGCCATTTCGATAAGTTCTGCTTCAAGGGTTTGGATGTCGTGCTGAAGTTCCACGGCGTAGTCGGCTAGGGCAGGGGTGTTGATGCAAACGCCTGTACGTTCCATTTTTGCCAATACTGGAATGAGTGGCATTTCAATTTGGTTGAAGAGTGCCAACAGGTTCTCTTTTTCGAGGCGTGTGCGAAATATTTGTGCGAGTTGCCAAGTGATGTCGGCATCTTCGGCGGCATATTCTGCTATTTTGTCGAGGGGTACATCGCGCATTGTGCCTTGGCTTTTGCCTTTCTCCCCGATGAGTGTTTCTATTTTAATGGGGCTGTAACCGAGGTAGTTCTCAGAAAGAGCGTTCATATTGTGACGCATATCTGGCTCCAAGAGGTAGTGGGCAATCATGGTGTCGAAGAGTTTCCCTGCAATCTCTACGCCGTAGCTTGCCAACATCTGGAGGTCGAACTTAATGTTTTGGCCTATTTTCCCAATTGCGTTGTTTGCAAAAATAGGTTTGAAGTACGACAAGAGGTTGTGGGCTTCTTGTTGATTGGCTGGGACTGGTATGTAATATGCCTTGTGGGCTTCCCAACAAAACGACATGCCTACGAGTTCGGCGGTGTGTACGTCGGTGCCAGTAGTTTCGGTGTCGAAGCAGAATTCGGTGGTTAGTTCCAGCGATTTGATAAGTGCGTGTATGGCATCTGCATCGTTTACCAGAATGTACTCGTGTGGCCATTCGGTGCTTGTGGCAAAGCTTGTGGGAAGTTCTTCGGCTGCTGGTTCGTCTGTTTGGGCTGGTGCTCCGAAGCCAGGGAGTGTATCGAAGAGTCCGGCTTGTTGCGGTGGCGCGTCGCTTGTGCCCAGAAGGCGTGTGGCTAAGGCTCTGAATTCCAATTCTTCGAGCAATAGTTTTAGCTCGGGCTTGTTTGGGTCTTTGAGACTGAAAAGGGCTTCGTCGAATTGAACGGGTACTTTTGTGTCGATCGTAATGAGTTGTAAGGCTCTATATACGTTGTCTTTTGAGGCGAGTATTTTGTCTTTTTTCTTGCCTTTGAAATCGTTGATGTGGGCATACATGGCATCCACAGATCCGTATTTGCCTATGATTTCTTTGGAGCCTTTTTCGCCGACACCATCGGCTCCGGGTACGTTGTCGGAGGCATCGCCCCAGAGTGAGAGGACATCGATTATTTGTATCGGGTCGCTTATGTTGTAGGCTTCGCATACTTCGGGGATTCCCCAGATTTCTACTTCTTTGCCTTTGCTTTTGGGTTTGTAGATCCAGACGTTTTCTTTTACCAATTGGCAGTAGTCTTTGTCGGGGGTCATCATATATACGTCGAACCCTTGTTCGGCAGCTTGGTGCGCGAGGGTGCCTACTACGTCGTCGGCTTCCCAGCCACTCATTTCTACGATCGGGATGTTTAGGGCTGCGAGGTATTTACGGATGTAGGGTACGGCTATTTGTATGTCTTCGGGCATGGGTGGCCTTTGGGCTTTGTATTGGTCGTACATTTTGTGCCGAAAGGTTGGGTCGGGGGTGTCGAAGGCTACTGCGGCGTGGGTGGGTTTTTCTTTTCGGAATACTTCTTCTAGTGTGTTGGCGAAGCCCAATACGGCCGAGGTATTGATTCCTTTCGAATTGATTCTTGGATTCTGTATGAATGCAAAATGGGCGCGGTATATTAGTGCGTAGGCATCGAAGAGGAATAGTTTTTTGTCGGCCATGGTCTTTACGTTTTATTTTGTGCAAAAGTATAGTTTTATGCTTGTTTCTCCTACACAGATCGTGTGTGGATTGGGAGTTGCTTGTTTTTTGTTTGGTTTATGTGGTGACGGACTTGCGGCATGGCCATAGGCCAAGGTAAAGTGCTCGCCCCGCGTACCTACGGCGTGGCAGACGGAACTGAAAGCTCCAACTAGCCCGGATAGCAGCGGTAGCCCACAGCAAGGTGACGCAATTTCCTTTTGTACAGTGGTTGGATTGAAATACGCGGGCGGCCAAGTGGTTTCGCTCCCGTGTGCGAGGACTACAAGCGGAAAGCCGGATACTGCCGCCTAAGATAGTGTTGGGTCTCCGCTCCTAATTTTTATTTTTATTTTGCGCTGGCTTGGGCGTTGGGTTTGTGCTAAAAAAAGTAGCCGAATTTCCATGACAGAAACCCGGCTGTTGTTGTATGAAAAAGTTAAAATATTTCCGACCCTCTGCATCTAAACCACAAGAGGCGTTGGGGCGTTCGTTAGCTGCTCTTTTTTTAATTTCTCACCACGTAAAAAATGTTTTTATAGATTGTCTGTTTTTTCGATTGTTGGTTTGTGCGGTTTTTTTTGTTTGCTTTTTTTTCTTTTAAAAATCTCTCTTGCAAAACTAGAAGAAGTATTAGTTAAGTGGCTTTAATGTCTGTTAAAGTTTGTTAAGTTATTTAAAATCAGATATTTTAATTCGTTACATTTGTGTGGTTTAAAATCTGGAATCAATGAGGAAAAGCTTTGTTTGGCTAATGATTGGGACGATGACTGTCACGCTAATCGGATTGATCGTTGTGCAGGCTTACTGGATTAAAAATGGGATTCGTCTCAAGAAGGAGCAGTTTAAGAACTTGGCACAGAGTGCTCTTAATGAGGTGGTAGAGAAGCTTAAAACTGAGGAGACTTTGTTTCATATTTCTAACGAAATTACGGGTATGAACCCCGACTCTGTTGTATGGCGCGAGGAGCAACTGCTAACGAAAAGTCAGTTGCGCAATGGCCATGCTGGTTTCAATATTAGTTTCTCGCAACCTTTGGATATGCCGCAACTGCCGGTTGAAAATGAAACATTGGCTGATTCGGGCGTACAAATTACGGATCCGAACGAGCAGATTGAACAGGCAGAGAGTAAAATCAAGGAGAAACTGAACCATATTGACAACCCCACGCAACAGCAGCTTTTTATTAAACATGTAATGGAGCGGATGATTCGGGTTAATACCAGAATAGAAGAACAGATTAGCCAAGATGTAATTCGGAATCTTATTCGTAAGGCGTTGAATACCAACGGAATTAATTTTGAATTTGAGTTTGCTGTTTCTAATCCTATGGAGGGCTTGGTGTATCGTACCCCTGAGTTCAACCCCCAGAGTGGCGACCCAATTTATTACACCCAGCTGCGGCCTGCTAATTATATGACCGAGGGTAATTTTCTGAGTATTCAGTTCGTTAACGAGCGCGATAGCTTGAGTAATGTGCTGAATATGATGACTTTAATATCGGTGATTCTTACCCTGATTATTATTGTGATTTTTGCAGTGACAATTTATGTGATTCTGCGTCAAAAGAAGAATTCTGAGATTCGCGCAGATTTTGTGAACAATATGACCCACGAATTTAAAACGCCTATTGCGACCATCTCGTTGGCTTCGGAAATGTTGAGAGACCCCGGAGTGCCAATCGAACTGAAAACCGATGGCTATATTCCTCGTATTATCGAAGATGAAACGAAGCGACTGCTGGAGCAGGTCGAGAAGATTTTGCAGACGGCTATGTACGAGAGAAAAAAGATGGAACTAAAGCCCAAAGAATTAGATTTCAATGATTTAGTGCAAGGTGTAGTTCGTAATTTTCAGATTCATGTTGAAAAGAAAAATGGCAAAATAGAGTGTGAACTGGAAAAATCATTACCTTTAATTTTTGCAGATTCTCTCCATCTTACTAATTTGGTAAACAATTTGCTCGACAATGCGCTCAAATACACCCATGCAATTCCCGAAATTAAAGTTTCAACAAGCCTAAAACGCACAGCTATTGAACTGAAAATTAGCGACAACGGAATCGGAATGTCGTCTGACGATCAGAAAAGAGTTTTCGATCAATTTTACCGTGTCTCAACAGGAAACAAACACGATGTCAAGGGTTTTGGACTTGGGCTGAGTTATGTAAAAAAAGTTGTGGATGCACACGGTGGGGTAATCAAGGTCTCAAGCGAATTAAATAAAGGAACCAGTTTCAAAATATTATTCCCCAAAAAAAATGAGTGATACAAAAGTAAAAGTACTCCTCGCCGAGGACGACATGAACCTTGGTTCGATGTTGAGAGAATATCTCACCGTGAAAGGTTATGATGTAGATCTTTGTACAGATGGCGAAATGGCCTATAAATCGTTTCAAGAAAACTACTACGACATCTGCCTTCTCGATGTGATGATGCCTCTAAAAGATGGATTTGTGCTGGCCAAGGATATACGCGAGCTAAACAAATCAGTTCCGTTTATTTTTATCACCGCCAAAGCTGGCCAAGAAGACGTACTCGAAGGGCTGCGAATAGGTGCCGACGACTACCTAAGCAAGCCATTCAGTATGCAAGAACTCTTGCTGCGTGTAGAAGCCGTACTACGCCGCACACACCCGCTACTCTCTGAAGATGGCGACAATGTATTCCATGTCGGTATTTTCGAGTTCGATTCAGTAAAACAAATCCTTCGTAAAGAAGGTGTCGAGCAAAAACTTACAACCAAGGAATCCGAACTCTTGCGCCTTTTATGTCTCAATAAAAACGACATACTCGAAAGAAATTACGCCCTAAAACAGGTCTGGAAAGACGACAGCTATTTCAACGCCCGCAGTATGGATGTCTATATCACCAAACTCCGCAAGCACCTCAAAGACGACGAGGGCATTCAGATCCTCAACGTCCACGGAAAAGGCTATAAGCTCATTATTTCCTAAGTTTCGAGCAAAAAAAACCGCTACACAAGGCAGCGGTTTTTTATTTTTTATATCTCAGATTCGTATTAGATTCTCAATCTGTCCCAAATCCTGCGCAATCATCCCCACCGAACTATCCCGAAACATCTCGTACACTTTCCGGCGCAATGGCTCCGAAACAGGATGCATCGGGCAAATCTCCTTCTTCCCAGGGTCCGCATCGCACAAGGACAAACCCAGCAAACAGGAATCAAAAACCTCCGAACCATCAAACAAATTCACAATCTCTATCAAGAAAATAGACTCCGCAGGTTTGCTCAAACTAAAGCCGCCATGTGGCCCTTTTGTAGAAGCCAATATCTTGTTCTTCGCAAGTTGCTGCATAATTTTCCCCAAAAAAGGTAAAGGAATTTCCAAATCCTTTGAAATTTGCTTACTACCTATTTTAACCCCTTTTTTCTCGTTAACCGATAAATAAATTACAGCCCTAATGGCATACTTGCAAGTATTCGACAACATGGTTCTATGTAAATTTGAATATTAACAATCCTCGTTTCTTCGACTCTGTATGCGCATAAAAACCCATATAATTTAGCGCCCTAGACTTTGTTATTTTTATACAGCCCAAACGAACTACGCTGTAAATCACAACAACAGACTATCGCCGCGAAGTTATCGCAAATATTCGACAATAAAATATAAAAAGATCATTTTTTCTTTTTATCCCATCCGCATTAAACCAAAACCTATAAATACCTTTGTTTCAAGGAGAAAAAAGTCTTACAACGGAATTTTATCAACACGTTCTTGGTGCCTGCCACCCTCAAAATCAGCCGCAATAAAAGCCTTGAGAATCGCAACAGCAAGCTCTTCCGATAGAAATCGAGCAGGCAACGAACACACATTTGCATCATTATGCTCCCGCGCCAAGGTCGCAATCTCCTCGTTCCAACAATATGCCGCACGGATTCCCGGGTGCTTATTCACCGTAATATTAATACCGTTACCACTACCGCAAACCGACAAGCCGAAAACATGCTCACCATTCTCTACCGAATCGGCCATAGGGTGTGCAAAATCCGGATAATCACAACGCTCGTCGGAATAGGTTCCAAAATCTTCAACTTCGTGTCCTTGGGCAATAAGCCAATCTTTCAAATACTCTTTCAACTGATAGCCCGCATGGTCCGCAGCCAAAGCAAAGGATGGTTTTTGTGTCATTTTCAGTGTTTTTTGTCATAAAATCAGGGATGCAAATATACTTACTTTCCCCCAACCCAATTAAAAAAAACAGACAACAAAAAATAAAAATAATAAGGAGCTGTAGCCCAACAAAATTTGTAAAGGCGGCTACCGGCTCTTAGCAGTAGTCCTCGCAACGGGTGCGCCATCACTTGGCCGCATTAGTTTTTCAATTCAAGCACAGCACAAACGGCCACGCCGCGCGTGCTGTGGGCTACTTGCCGCGATCCGGGCTAGTTCGGTCGGCAGCTTCATTTGTAACGCCGTAAGTACCCAAGGCCAGCACTTTACTTTGGCCTACGGCCATGTAGCCCACGGCATTTCCCAAGAAACAATACACCAATCTATTCCGACGCAAAACCACCCACCCCCGACTATCGTATTTCAATCCAACATACACCTTTACCAAAAAAACAAACCCGAACACACCCATCAAATTCAATGCATGTGTTCGGGCTAATTCTTTTCAATAAGCAACTCGGCAATTCCCCCCCCCAAAAAAAAATCAGAAATCCAATCGGTAGAAGCTCGCTATATAATCGTAAATCGCAAACTAAACCCAACCTGCGTATTTGACGTGCGCCACGAAGTAGAAACCCGAGGTGCATTAATCGTTTGGTCGTAGTAAAACCTCAGATTGAACTTTTCGCTCAAGTTATAGTCAGCCGACAGTTTAATAGAGGTATTTTTTTGCCCCGCAGTTATCTGATCCGCATTCTGATCCAACTTGTGAATAATTGTCATATTATCCCGAATCGCAAAATCAGCCCGAATATTCAAATCGCTCTTAAACCCAGTACTCTTACCACCCACCGAAATATTAATCGGTAAATCCTCAATGCGCCAACCAGCCCCGAAAATGAGCTCATCAGTAATCATCTCAATCAGTTGGTTATTCGACAAACTCAAGGAAATATTTCTACTCTTGCGCGTTTCAAACCGGGCAGTAAGCCCAAAATCAAAGTTCACATCCACACTAATCAGCGGGCTGAATTTTTCACTGATAGTGACGTTAGAAACCTCCTTCTCAGGCATAAAGTAACCTTCAAGAATATCCCGTACATAACTATATCCGTCGTCGCCACGGTAAAAATCGTGTTCACTAGCATCCAAGCGGTAGGAACCTACCGAGAACACAGAGTTGTACCCATGCGCCAACGAAATCTTTTTAAAAAAACGAGCAAGAAATGGTATCCGCGTAAGCCCGTCATACGTCAAACGCCAATTCGGAAAAGGAATCTGCGAAAACGGATCGAGACCCACCGTTTGCGGTTTACTGCCCGAATAAGCTGCAATCAAAGCCGGAATCAACACATCCTGAGAATTTGGGCTGTATCCATTCGGGTATCCATCCTTACGAGCCAGCTGCGTTTCGCTGTCAATGTTTGGCGCATAGGCATCATAACTCGCATCCGTACGTTCACCAGCCAATCGCCAGGCTATAATTTGCCGATACTGACGAAATTGCTCAAATACTTCCGAGCGGTAGGTGCTTGCATCTGGTCTCTTAAAGGCCGTGCGAATTGAACCAAAAGTAATCTGATAGTTACCCGAGATTAACTTACTCTGCACTTCGTACAAATACTTCTCGGCATTCGTAGGGTAAAATATCTGCGCATCGTTCTCCGAGGTCGTTTTATTCGCAGTCACATCAATTCTAAATTCGGGGAATGGTTCTAAAGTGGCACGTACATTTAAGTTAGTTTGGTGGGTCATTACAAAAGGTTGCGTTTGTAATGTGTCCGTCGATAGCCATTGATTTTGAGCAGCTGTGTAAGCAAAGTTATCGTCTTGCCAGCCTAATACAAACGGCCAACCCGGCGCCCATTGGTTATTAAATTGCCCTAATCCCATATACTGCGTACTCGGCATATAACCTGGTAGTTCGCTACCGTTATTTTCGGAGTAACTCACGGATACATTCTTGAGTAGCATCCCAAGATTTAGAATCCCATCAGAGAACAGTATCCCCATGTCTGGTTTTTCTGACACATTACCCGTGATGAGTACAGTTACATTCTCTAATGTTGTATCCGCCAAAAACTGCACCTTATTCTTGTCAATAATTTTCACCTTACCATCTACCAAAGCGCCTTTTGCATCAAAAACTTTCACATCAATATCTGTAGTCTTTAGGTCGTGTTCGAAGCTCGTATTGCGTTTTTTGCGCAACTTAATATCCTTATCTTCCCATTTCACAGCTTTGGTTTTGGCATCTTTTTTAGCCTTGCTCATGCTGCGTTTGTTCACCTTTTCCAGATAAGAAAGCTTGTTGTAAAAACTTTGGAAGTTTAAGGTCGCATTACCTTGGTAAGTCTGATAATTACTCGCCAAATTACCGATAGAAACAGCCTCTTCGCTTTGTGCGCTGGCTTTCCAATTGTAGTTCGTCGTGTAACGTGCGTTGGCCGACACCCAATCTAAAACAGGAATTTTATTGATTGGAATATTGTACGTCACATTTATCTGGTGCGTATA
>JBDKHP010000371.1:0-2792 GCA_039797645.1 Bacteroidota bacterium | reverse complement strand
GACTTGCCCACTTCTGACGCTTGTAATCGAATGGAAAAAAACCAACCATCGAACCTATGGAATCGCAATATTGGCCTGTCAGTTTATAGGTAATATACCCTGATAGCAGTAAATATTTGTGCGTTTTGGCCCATATTTCGGGTTGATTTTCTTGTATCCAGTGAGCTTCACATTCTTTACTTGCGTAAGTTACAGCGGCGTACATACCTACTGCATAGAGCGCGGCTTTATCAAGAAATTTAAGGCTTTTGGTGTTGAGCGCTTTACGCTGATCGAGCCAGATTATTGCTGGCCGCAGCGGCTTGCCGTCGATGTCGAGGTTTACGACAGTGCTCCTTTGCGTGGTGATACTCATGCCAGCTATTGCACTTATTTGCGCACTTGTGCAGCGGGCAAATAGTTGGCTTGTGGTCAAACAGAATCTGTCCCAAAACTGACCGAGGTCGAGTTCAAGCCACTCTGATTCAGGGCTTTGGTAGTCTGGCATCGGGACTTTATTTATAGCCACGATATTCCCCTTTGTGTCGAATAAGCTAGCGCGTATGGATTGTGTTCCAACGTCGATTGCAAGAATAAGCGTGTTGGTAATTCCTTGGGAGGTGTCCATAGCCTGTTTAAAAAGTTTTTTTGTGTTGGGTAGGTCTTTACTTTCTAGGCGGTACAGACGAATTAATTGATGCTGCGGGAATTGTCAACTCTAAATTGTTGTAGGTGAAGCAGGTAACAAAATTGTAATCGAACATATTGGGCAAATATGCTGGGTCTATTTCAGTATCGATAATATGGGTCATACGCCCTTTGCCAACTGCTTCAGGTTTAAATATGAAATAGGTATTTCCTTGTTTTTGAGATAGTTCTAGGGTCTGTAAGGATTTCGGCGCAGATACGGGTAAACTCCAACGCTTGGTGACGATGTGAAAAATTTGCTGATTATCTTGGGTAATGCTAATTGTGTCGCGTTTGCCTTCGGTTGTCCAGCGGAATGTGGCCAATTCTTGTCTGATTCCAAATTCGTCGTTTGCAAGGTTGGCACTTGTCTGCGAATCGGTGTAAGATTTGCTTATGTAGAACTTGAGCCCCTCGGGCGAATCGATTTTACCTGGAATAAAATAGAGATCGTGTTTGGGAGTGGCAGTTTCTAAATCAGATTTAAAGAGTATTAGACTCCCCCACCCTCCGCGCATTAAGTTTGTATCTTCGGCGGGTACGAAGGCCAGATTCTGTGCAAATTCGTTGGTGAATCTGAACAATACAACAATTGCTTTACCAATCAAAGTGCGGCTTGAGAGCGTTGGTTCCATATCATGAAGTTTGTGAAATTAAGCCAAATTACAGCAAAATATTGACCTATGGCGAAATCTATTCTCGAATTTCGCCTGTTTTGGTGAATACATGTGGGCTTATTTGTTGGGCGAAATTACACAATTTCTGCTTATATCTTTACGATAATGGGATTAAATGCTTTGGTGAACACCATAACCCTATCGCCTAATTTGAGTCCTTCCATATCGTTTGGAAATGCAATTACTTTTATAATCTGATTCTGCTCGGTTACTACCGTAAGGACAAACATCGGCGGTTGTGGCTCTATGCGAGTTATTTGACCAACTAACTGAACCTTACCACTAATAGACTGATTTATAAACACTTCGTCTGGCGTACCGTCGCCTATTACTTCCCCATTGTGCAATTTGAACACCCGTGTTGCTAAGCGAAACACTTCGGCCAAGTCGTGACTAACCATTACAATGCTACAACGGGTTCGTTCCCGAACTTTCGCCAGATTAGCTTGTAGCGATTGGCGCATCTCTGCATCGAGTGCAGAAAGGGGTTCGTCTAGCAGCAGCATTTTGGGCTTGTAGGCCAAGGCTCTGGCAAGTGCCACCCGTTGTTTCTGCCCTCCAGATAATTTGTCCGGTTTGCGGTGTTCTAAAGCCTTGAGGTCAAAGTCGTTCAGTATTTTTTCTACCGACTCAGGATCCTGCTTACTCTGGGCAAATTCAATTTGGGTACGCACCGTCATATTCGGGAATAGTGCATAATCTTGAAACATATACCCAATATTCCGCTCCTGTGCAGGCATATTGATATTCATTTCCGAATCGAACCAAATTTCGTCGCCAAATGAAATTCTGCCCCTATCAGGCCTCAAAAGACCAGCTATCATGCGCAATATAGATGTTTTACCAACTCCAGACGGACCAAAAAGCACCAAAAATTCATTCATATTAAACTCTTTGGACAACTTCAGATTAAGCACACCTTGCGTAGTTTGCAGTTTTTTTTCAAGGTCGAGGGATATAAATCGATTCTCCACAATAAATAATTTAACGATGTAAGAGTACTAATTTTGTATTGTATTTACAGATTCAAATTGCACGGCTTCATCCCTTCATGCTCAAAATAAATTCGACAGCCAGTGCAAAAAAAATAAAGATTAGAAGCTGTAGCCAAACTTTTCAAAGATAGGGCGGCTTCCGGCTATCCGCTTGTAGTCCTCGCAAACGGGAACGAAATCACTTGGCCGCTGTCGTATTTCAACCAAGCCACAGTACAAAAGGCCATTGCGTCACGTTGCTGTGGGCTACCGCTACTATCCGGGCTAGACCGAGCCTGCTGTTTTTCAATCCCAGGCCCTTGTCAGGCTTGGCATACGAGCCAGTTGGCCTGCGGCCATGTTGCCCGTTCGCCAAGCCTTCGGCTTGCCTAGAATCCACGCTTTCCCCATAAATAAGTTACGATATACCCGCCATTCTGCCCGCAACAAGCAGGCAATCGTACAAACAGACAAA
>JBDKHP010000370.1:0-2615 GCA_039797645.1 Bacteroidota bacterium | reverse complement strand
TCTGCGTTGGATCGAATTTTTTAAATGCTCATTTAAAAGTAGTAAACTCCGCTTTAAAAAATCCAATCCGCCTTGACCTCAACTAAAAAAACAGACTCTAATTACTTTTGTTGTAAGTTGGCCAGAATTGCACTGTTTGTGTAATTCTGGCCTTTTTGTTTGGGCTTAGTGTGCTGTGAAAAATTCTGTGAGTAGCTGGTTGAGAATTTTCTGAGTTTGCACCATTTGGTTGCTTTGTTGCCGTATTTCTGTATCGCTTTGGGTGGTGGCTGTTCTGGGGTTGTTGCCACAGTTGCTGATCATGCTATCGAGGGAGCTAGGGGTTGTTTCGAGATGGAATTGCAATGCAAGGGTGTTGGTGCCGTAGCTAAATGCTTGATTCTGGCAGTTGTGCGTGAAGGCTAAATGGGTTGCTCCTTTTGGCAAATCGAAAGTTTCGCCGTGCCAATGTAATACGGTAATGGGCGAGTCTATTTTGCTGAAGTGTTTGTTGAGCATACCATTGCCTGTAATATAAAGCGGATACCAACCGATTTCTTGCTGTTCGTTTGGGTAGATATTTGCGCCCAAGGCTTTGGCTATGAGTTGTGAACCCAGACAAATGCCCAGTACTTTTTTGTTCTGCTCTATGGCTTGGGCTATGAAATTGATTTCGGCTTGTAACCACGGGTGTTCTTGGGTGTCGTTTACACTCATGGGACCTCCCATAATAATCAGGGCATCTATTTGGGCAATGGATGGGAGTTTTTCGTTCTGGTACAATTGGGTGCTGGTGAGGGTGTGGGGGCCAGATTCTACCCAATTTGCGATTGCGCCTAGTCCTTCGAAGGCTGCATGTTGTAGGTAATGTATGCGCATGGTTTTATTCGGTTTGCGTTTCGTTTGCCAAATGTAGTATTTCTTTGGTGAATGTGGTGGTTTTTGTTGTGGCTTTGTACGTGGATGCTTGTGCGAATTTGCTTGAATATATCTGGTTTTTTTGGTGGCGGTGGTGAAATAGAATGGCAAGGTTATTCTTGTACTTTCGCCCAAGTGTAGCATCTGGATGGGGTGTTTTGTGGCTTACAGCATTTAAGGCGTTTGCTTTATCGTGCTATTTCTTGGGGTATAGGTAAGTGGTAATATGCTGCATGGCCGTAGGCCAACTGATTGGTTTGCCCAGCGAAATTACGGCGTTACAGATGGAGCTGCCGACCGAACTAGCCCGGATAGTAGCGGTAGCCCACAGCGGTGTGATGCAGTGTCAGCAAGCTGATGCTATACAATTGAAATACAAAGGATTCCAGTTGGTTTCGTACCCGAACGCGAGGACTACAAGCGGATAGCCGGCAGCAGCTTTTACAAATTTTGTTGGGCTACCGCTCCTAAACCTTATTTTTATTTTTTTTATTTTCATCCGATTGGAGTCGGTTTTGCCCACTCCAATCGGTTTTTAATGGCGGTCTTAATATGCCGTTTTGTGGCTCTAGGCGTGCTTGCCCACGCGAAGGGCTGCTACGCATTTCTCTAACTTGGCGTAGGTTGTGGGGCTGACTTCGAGTAGTGGCAGGCGAAGTTTGTTTTCTATGAGTTGTAGTTGGTGGAGTACGGCTTTGATTCCGGCGGGGTTTCCGTCTTCAAAAAGTGTATCGACGAGTTCGATGATTTTATACTGTATTGCGCTGGCTTCTTGGTAGTTGCCTGCGAGTGCGTGTTGTATCATTGTGCTGAATTCGTGGGGAAAGGCGTTGCCTACCACGGAGATTGTGCCCTGCCCACCGATGGATATTATGGGGATACTGAGGTTGTCGTCGCCGCTGATTAGCAGGAAGTTGTCGGGTTTGTTTTTGGCAATATAAATGCACTGACGTAGGTCGCCGGAGGCTTCTTTGGTGGCGATGATGTTGCTGAAATCGCGGGCTAATTGCACGGTGGTTTCGGCTGTCATGTTTACGGCGGTGCGGCCGGGTACGTTGTAGAGTATAATGGGTAGCGGGCTGGCCTGAGCGAGTTGTTTGTAGTGGGCGTAGAGGCCGCGCTGGTTGGGCTTGTTGTAGGCGGGTGTGGCAGAGAGTATGGCGTCGATTCCTGTGAAATCGAAACTGCGTACTTCGTCGAGGAGGGCTTGGGTGTTGTTGTCGGCCATACCGAGTACGATGGGCAAACGACCTGCGTTTACTTGCACTATGTGGCTCACTACGGCTTGTTTTTCGCTTGCGTTGAGGGTGGCGGCTTCGCCGGTTGTGCCCATCACTACGAGGTAGTTTACGCCGTTCTGGATGAGGTGCTCTGTGAGGTTTGTCAGGGCGTTGAAGTCGATATTGCCGTCGCGCTGAAATGGGGTAACGAGTGCTACTCCGGTGCCAATAAATTTGTTTTGTGACATAAAACGGATATTAAGTTAGAGTTTTGTGTTTTTCTGTGGTTTGGTCTGCATTGTCGGTGCTGAATTTGCCATTTCTATGCGCGATTGTTATTTGGGTCTGTGCATTTTGCTCAGATAGTGTTTTACTTGTTGTAGGTAGTATTCGAGCGATTGTTGGCCACGGGTGTCGATTACCAAATCGAAATGTGGGTTGGTGGAATTGGCGTGCCCTATTTTGAGCTTGGCTTTGGAGAGCCCTACGATGAAATCG
>JBDKHP010000369.1:0-8947 GCA_039797645.1 Bacteroidota bacterium | reverse complement strand
TGTTTCACTCGATGCTTCCAGATTCGTTTGTCTATTTTAAGCAACGGGATACAATTGGGGGTGATTATTATTGGGTAAAAGAGGTGAACAACAAAGTAATTTTTGCCGCATTTGATTGTATTGGAAGGGGGATTAAAGGTGCAGCGATGACATTAATTACAGAGTTTTGGCTGAATAAAATTATCTATGAGGAAGGACGTAGCGAGCCAAACAACATTCTGAGTTCGTTACACTATAAAGTACTTTCGGAATTACAGATTAAAAACCCGAGATTGTCATTTGGGATTGATATTGCAATCTGCTCGTATGACAAGGAGAAGCGTGTGTTAAAATTTGCGGGTGCAAAAAACTCACTCTTCTTGGTTCAGAATAATGAACTTATTGAGTATAAAGCAAATTTGCATTCGATTGGATATCAATCAGCGAATTCTAGTGGTGTAGAGTTTAGGCAAGATACGATTAATCTGGACTCTGATACGATGGTGTATTTGTTTTCAGATGGCTATTTGCAACAGTCAGGGTCTGAGAATCAGAAAAAGTTCAATATAAAAAACTTCAAAGAACTCTTAAGTGAGATGTCGTCGTTGCCAATGAGTTCGCAGCTTAAAATAATTGGCGACACCATGCAAAATTGGATGGGTAGTGAAAAACAAACTGATGACATGGTGGTTTTGGGTGTACGATTGTAAAAATGCTCGCGTAGAAGCAGCAAAAAAAAGGGATGCCTCCAGCCGAAGACGAAAGCTGGGGTAACAATAAAAAAATGCTCAAAAAAAAGAGAATTGTGTTTTAGACACATTCATTTCTACTATATTTACGATAGGAAAAAATACACCTCCTGACGAGAATTTAGGAAGTAATTGCCTAGGAAAAAAAGGCAAATATCCTCTGTAGAACGACATTATATTGAGCAAGATGAGAAATGTAAAATTTATTCTGTTTTTATTAATTGTATTGAGTATCGGATGTAATTCGGACACATCAGAAAAGAAACAGGAAGAGACACCCGCCGAAGACACGGTAATGGAGGTACCGGTATCAGTTCCCGATTTTAAGGTTCAAGAATATCATTTGCCTGATGAGTTGCCTTATATACGACAAAAATTTGATTTTTTGTACCAAAAGTTTTATCCAATAGGATGGTCTCAAAGTGGTTACTTTGCGTATATCTCAGAGCCTGTAGATGAAGCTTGTGGATGTTATTTTTTCGAGCTAATCATCCAGAATATGGTTACGGATAAAGTTTCGTACCGCTTCAGTTTTAACGACCAAGGAGCAGGCGAGACGCTAAAAAGTGTATGGGACAAGAAACAAACAATGTTTGCAAAGAAACTTTCGGAATACTCAATCGTACAAGATGGTGGTTTTAAATTAGCGCCTGAAAGTTTCGAGTATTCTCAACAAAAATATAGTATCAAGTATAAAACACGAATGGAGAAGGATTCGGATTTTATGCTCGACTTGGTAAAACAGTACAAGATTAACCTTGTAAGAGGTAGTACGACAAAAATAGTTTGCGACGAACAAATACCTAAAAACGATGCTATATTGAACTTAATCGTGTCGGGTGTTGTCACAAGCCCTTACGAAAACAGAATAGCCATCGTTGTACAAGAAGAACGACGTGGATTTGAAGGGCCACCTAACATTCTGAATTTCAGACTCATTGGAAGCAACTTGGAAAAAGGGTTTGAAAACAAGTAGGGAGCGTGGACTGTAATAAATGTAATTTTGATATTCCCAAAAAAACCTTACTTTTATAAAAACTAATTCACAAAAACAGGACTGTATGGAAATTAAAGATGATTTACTAGTTGGCGCGGAGGTTGAGTTCATAAAATCGCCCAACTATAGCGGTAAATTTAAGGCTGGGCAACCAGATACAGCAGTAATCCATTATACAGCTGCGCCGAGTGTAATTTCGGCAGTGCGTACGCTCACTAACCCCCGCGTAAAAGCATCAGCCCATTTAATAGTAGGAAGAGACGGAAGCGTAAAACAACTGATACCTTTCAATGTAATCGCATGGCACGCTGGCAAATCATCCTATCAGGGAAGGGATGGACTAAACTCATATTCTATTGGTATTGAGATTGATAATGCAGGCCCACTCACAAAATCAGGAAGCACCTTTAGGGATGTGTATGGGAATGAATACCAGCCGAATCAGGTAGTTGAAGGCATACACCGTAACCAAACAACACCGAAATTTTGGCACGCCTATACGGAAGTACAGATAGAAAAAGTAATTGATATACTCGAGCTGCTGATACAAACGTATAAAGTAAAGTTGATTGTGGGTCATGAAGAAATTGCACCGAATCGCAAAACAGATCCAGGGCCAGCCTTTCCGTTAGATAAAATACGCTCGGAATTACTCGGAAGCGATAGAGACAAAGACGGAGCAGATGACGTGCCAGATAGTGGCAGAGTAAGTGCTTCTAAATTAAATATTCGGGCTACCGGTGAAGACAAAGGGAAGTTAGTTGCCATGCCACTACCAAAAGGTTCCAAAGTAACCATCCTCGAACAAAAAGGAGACTGGTATCGTGTTAAAACTGAGATTGAAGGCTGGGTATCTGCAAAATACGTTGATACAACCGATTAATGCACTCATGCCCCAACCTGAAAATTTCTTGTTATGAAAAAAATTTGGATTCTCCTCATAATCGTCGTTGTTGCCATTGGAGCTGTTATTGCCTTATCAGCAACTGGGCTAATGCCCAAGCTAAGCTGGCAAACGCTGACTATGTTGGCAGCTGCATTTGCTTCGCCATTTAAGGCACTGTTTGATAATTTCACAAAAAAAGACGAAGTTGACCAAATAGCCGACAAGCAAAAAGCAGTTCGCGAAGCAGAAGAAGGCTACCGTAAAGAAATGGATGCAAAGTATGCAGAGCAGCAACGTAAACTCGACGAAATAAACAAAGAGATCGAAGTTAAAAATGTCAAGCTCGAAGTAATAGAAGAAAAGAAAAAGCGTATAGCCGCAGAAACTAAAAGTCTTACAATAGAGCAGACAAAAAGCGAAGCGAAAGATCTCTTTGGCGAATAATACACAACAGATATGCGTAAACTACTCGTAATAATATTATTGAGCCTCCCCTCGATTATCTGGGCGCAGACTGATTATCCGTATTCTATTTTGCCCGGTCAGAACAAGGCGGTACAATCTGCAAGCGATACACTTTGGGTGATGAAACATTCGCAAATGCAAAAAGCGATATTCGCAGCAAAAGAGAACAAGTTGCTCAAGGAGCAGATTGCCGTACTTACCGACAAGGTGAGTCTGCTGGACAAAGCGACAAGCGTTCGCGATACGACCTTAAATTTGACACAGCAAGACGTAAACCACTACAAACAACAGTGGCTTGATTGCGACAAAGACCTCCAAACCGTTGTAAAAAAATACAAAAAACAGCGATTTGCCAAAAACGTAGCTTTGCTAGGAACGGTAGTCGGCTTTGTTGCTGGTGCACTAATATTTTAATCGACTTCGAAAATTTATAAACTATGCTAGATCAATTTCTCCTATTTTTCTATGCCCCACTTATGGTGTGGTTGTTGCTAATCGCCATTCTTTTCGGCTTCCTCCTAAAGAAATATACGCTTGGCCACTGGACAACAGAAAATCCGAACCCATATCATGCCGAGACATTGGCACTACCAAGAGGTATATTCCGTGGCATTCTCACACTCTCACTACTCTTTGGGGTGATTGTTTTCGAACTATTTCTGATGAGTCAGGATCGTCCGGAAAACAACATGGGTGAGTTTATGGTAGCTTTCCAAATGATGATTGCATTCTATTTTGGATCGAAAGTAATGCACCACTTGGCAGCTACAGATCAGAAAAAATCTCACGACAGAAACATGGAAGCTATCGAGGTAGCCAAAGCAGTTTCGCCAAACTACCCTACCCCCGCTGGTTCAATTGGAGATAGTTCTAACGACACCAATTACAAATCTGATTCAGGCTCGGGAAACACAGATGGTGGCGGCGACGACTTTTACGACCCAAACTCTGAAGGTTGATAGGACGGACAAATAAAACACAAATAAGGCACAAAAAAAGCGATCTCATTGAGATCGCTTTTTTATTACCTGCTACTACCTCTCAACCCGATCCAAAGCACTCCGCTGATTCACATTCAGATCTGTACCAGCAAATGAGCCCGTGTGCGGAAAACTAACCGTCAGATCGTCAGCCCAATCGATGCCAATCCTCACATTCTCGATCGTACAATCCAACACATGCCCCCCCATATCCTTTGCATCAGTAATAAAGTGGAAGTGAAAACCAGGCACATTCAGATCTGCCAAATACTGCGGAACCCTAAAACCAATTAAAGTACCCCGCACATTTTCAAAATTCGTAAATTTTTGAGAATCCATAATATCCACCATCGGTTTATACGGTTTTTGTTGCGGTTCAAAACTTCTGGTACGCACCGAAGCAAACTCGCCATCGATACGCAAAGCAAAAGGTCTGTTCACATTCCCAAACACAAGATTAATCGTATCGCAGAGTTGCGCCAGTGTTAGTTTACGGTGCAAGCGAATCATCGAGTCTTCCACAAAGAATTTAAGGGTGACAAAGGGAGTTAGTTCATTTGCATTCACAGACTCTACATGCCCATTGGCCTTTGCACTATAAAAGACACCATTGAGCGCCATAAGCTCCCCATCCAGTGCATTAAGCGTACCCAACCCAAAATCGCCATGCTCCGCCAAAGACCCAACCGAAACGTTTCCCTGAAAATCGCCTTGCAACAACGCGCCAATTACCGAAAGTTGATAAATACCATCGCCCTTCACCAACACACGTTCCTCGCAAGCAGCGAAAAACAAAAAGGCCAGTACGATAACTAATAATTTATACATAAACAGGTAAGTTTAGAAAGTTAAAAAAGAAGGAAAATCAAAGTAAACCAAAACCTAAAATTTTGTATTTTCACGCAAAAAAGCCACCCCGCCGAACCCAAAACCGGCAAAGCCATTAAACCAATACCAAGCGAAAAAACAAAAATAATGTTTAGGAGCTGTAGCCCAACAAAATTTGTAATGGCGGCTACCGGCTCTTAGCAGTAGTCCTCGCGCACGGGTACGAAATCACTTGGCCACACTTGTATTTCAATATGGCCACAGTACCAAAGGCCATTGCGTCACGTCGCTGTGGGCTACTTGCTGCGATCCGGGCTAGTTGAGACGGCAGCATCGTCTGCCACGCCGGTGTCACGCTGGGCCAAAACTTCTGCTTGGCCTTCAGCCATGAAACATCGGAATAGAGTACGAATGCCACAGCAACAATCACGGCCAGGGCATCACTGCGTAATTTGGCTGACAAATCTGAACTACTACACGATTTAGCTCGCCAACTTATACGAGATTCTTACACGCAAAATTACGACGAGCCGATCAATAATCAGAGCGTATCAATCAATATCCCTTTCTTTCACCCCCTTAATCGCACGCCTACTTTCCACGGCATCGCGAATCAATGCCCGAACGATTTCGCCATTTTCGATGGCACGAAGCACAATAACGGGAGTCGATTTGTCCGACGTGTAAAGCACAATATCCGAAAGCCCAAACAAGCGTAACCAAAAAGGTTCGACATGCCGAATATCTTTCACACGGTACAATTCTAATTCGTCGGTTTTACGTGAAAAAACGCCGGATCGTTCAATTAACCTTTCCGAATTCACTTCAACAGAAGCGTATTTCGTCTGGAAAAAACGAATCAGAAACATAATTAACCCAATGCCAGCAATCGGAAGCAAAACTAGGCACAACAGATAGTAGGGAAAATTCACCCATTGCGACGGTTTGCCTGCATAAATTACATTTACATTCATTGTTACAAATTTTGGTTAAACAACATATAATCGCCCAGAATTAATGGCGCAAAAAAGCTGGACAAATTTAGCGCATTTTCGTAGAGCAAAAAGAAAAGCTAGTCCGAGAAAAAACGGCAACTTACCCTTAGCAACTACTCCCCGTCGCAAAAATAGAATTCAACTACTGGAAATACACTTGCAGCCCGAGCATTGGAGCGAAACAGACGTCAACAAGGTGGAACAATAATGTGTTGCGTGGGGGGCGATTACGGTGTGTAGTGCAGGCTTGTTCGTGCTTGTGCGGGGGGCGGGAAAGCCACATGGCCGTAGGCCAAGGTAAAGTATTTGCCCTGAGAACCTACGGCGTTGCAAACGGAGCTGCCGTCTCAACTAGCCCGGATCGCGGCAAGTAGCCCACAGCGACGAACAGCAATGTCCTTTTGTACAGTTGTTTAATTGGAATACAAACGCTGCCAAGTGAATACGTACCCGTGCGCGAGGACTACTGCTAAGAGCCGGTAGCCGCCTTTACAAATAATGCACGGCTACAGCTCCTAATCCTTTTATTTATTTTTTTTCCGTATTTGGATTGATTTTGTATTTTTTGTTCTTAGTGGTTTGAGGCAAATAAACCGACGGTATTAAAAGTATGGGCGACAGACGTTCTTGCTCAATTGATGCTTTTTGAATTTCACGTTCGCGCCCACTCTTTGAAATTCGTTTTGTGTTCGCTTCGTGGTAATGCTCTAACTAACAAGTGTTTTGTGGAAATACTGCTAATCGCGAAAGAGAAACAAATTTTAGAGGCGCGGAAGCGATGAGAATCTTCACTATTATTTATAATTTTGCGACCGCCTCAGTAAATTCGATTAAAAAACGAGGCACTTGCAAAAATACAAGATACCATGAGCGAAAACGAAGAACTAGCACGAGAAGAAGCCAATAAGAAAACTGCCGAAGAGTCCGGGAAAACACCCAATTACGTTTCGGGGATGTATCGAAACTGGTTCTTGGAATATGCTTCGTACGTGATTCTCGAACGTGCAGTACCGCTTATCTACGATGGGCTAAAACCCGTACACCGCCGTATTCTGCACTCTATGCGCCGCATGGAAGATGGCCGCTATAACAAAGTGGCCAATATTATTGGCCATACGATGCAGTTTCACCCACACGGCGATGCCTCTATTGGCGATGCGCTTGTGCAACTCGGCCAGAAAGAATTGCTCATTGATATGCAAGGAAACTGGGGTAATTTATACACTGGCGATGGTGCAGCGGCCCCTCGGTATATTGAAGCCCGATTGTCAAAATTTGCATTAGAAGTTGTGTTCAATCCTAAAACCACAGATTGGAAACTATCGTACGACGGTCGGAACAAAGAACCGATTTCACTTCCCGTAAAGTTCCCCTTACTCCTAGCCCAAGGTGTAGAAGGTATTGCGGTAGGTTTGGCATCCAAAATACTTCCGCACAACTTTATTGAACTCATTCACGCATCGATTGCTTACCTAAAGGGTGAAGAATTTGAACTATATCCGGACTTCCCCACGGGGGGACTTATGGACGCATCGAAATACAACGATGGCCAACGTGGCGGTAAAGTAAGAGTACGTGCCAGAATAGAAAAACGAGACAAGAAGATGTTGGTTATTACTGAATTACCATTTGGTAAAACAACTACGACACTCATAGAATCTATCATTGCTGCGAGTGAGAAGGAAAAAATAAACATCAAAAAAGTTGACGACAATACATCCGACAAGGTAGAAATTCTGATTCACCTCCCTCCGAATGTGTCGCCCGACAAGACAATTGACGCCTTGTATGCCTTTACTGATTGCGAAGTGTCTATATCACCAAACTCGTGTGTAATTGAAGACGACCGGCCCATTTTCCCTAAAATGACCGATATGCTGCGCGTATCGACAGACCACACCAAACAATTATTGAAAAGGGAACTCGAAATTCGGTTGCAAGAACTCGAAAACTCATGGCACAATGCATCACTGGAAAAAATATTCATAGAGAATCGTATCTATATACGTATTGAGGATTGCGAAACTTGGGAAGCTGTAATCGCAACCATAGACGAAGGCTTGGAGCCATTCAAAAAAACACTCCGACTCCCAGTAACACATGACGACATTGTACGGCTTACGGAAATAAAAATCAAACGAATTTCGAAATTTGATGCCAAAAAAGCGGATAATTTCATCAAAGGCCTCGAAGAAGAAATGGAGCAGGTGAAACACAATCTACTCCATTTAGTAGCTTATAGCATTGCCTATTTCACGCGCATCCTCGATAAATTTAGCAAGGGAAAAGAGAGAAAGACCGAGATCAGAAATTTCGATGTAATTGAAGCGACCAAAGTGGTGGTGCGCAACGAAAAACTGTATGTGAACAAAGAGGAAGGATTCATGGGAACCTCCCTCAAAAAAGACGAATTTGTAAGCGACTGTGCCGACATCGACGACGTAATAATTTTCCGCAAAGATGGTTCGTACTTGGTGACAAAAGTGGCCAACAAAGTTTTCGTAGGGAAAAACATCCTCCATATTGCCATTTTTCAGAAAAATGACGAACGTACGATTTACAATGCCATCTATCGCGACGGAGAAACCGGTATTTATTTTATAAAACGCTTTTTTGTAACGGGCATCACCCGCGACAAAGAGTACCAACTCACCACAGCCACAAAAGGTTCGAGGGTACTCTACTTCACCGCCAACCCCAACGGAGAGGCAGAAGTCGTAAAAGTATTCCTAATGCCCAAGGCGAGAATCAGACACCTTACCTTTCAGCAAAACTTTAGCGACATCGCAATAAAAGGGCGCAGTTCTCGTGGCAATATTCTTACCAAGAACAACGTGCACCGCATTGTACTCAAAGAAGAAGGCGTATCGACCCTCGGTGGCCGAGAAATATGGTGGGATCAGACGGTGTTACGCTTAAACGCAGAAGGCCGTGGAACAATATTGGGCGAATTTTCTGGCGCCGATAAAATACTTGTTGTTACCGGAAAAGGCGAATTCCGCACTTGTAGTTACGATTTGAACAACCACTTTGAAGATAATATCCTAAAGATTCAGAAATTTGAATCC
>JBDKHP010000368.1:0-3890 GCA_039797645.1 Bacteroidota bacterium | reverse complement strand
CGGACTACAACTATGTGTGGTACGGGCTTTTCGTATTACCAGAGACGCAATTTGTCGCTATTTTTGATGCCATTCGGGCAAGTACCAAAGACCTCAAACAGTTCACTCGCAACAAGTTATGAAAAGAATAAAACCAAAATACTTGTTGCTTTTGGCAATGTTTGTAACGATTACTGTGGTAAACTATTACCAACCCCAGCCGCTTGATTGGAAGCCAACATTGGCCGAAAACGACAAAATACCCTTCGGCAATTATATCCTGAGACAAATGTTACCCCAGTTATTTCACGGGCATCGTGTAAGCACCAATTTCGTAACGCCCTACGAATGGGAAACTAAAACCACCGACTCGCTGCAAAACATCATTTTTGTCACCACAGAACTTAACAAGATGGACAGCCTCTCGTGGGATGTGTTGCAGAATATGGTAGAAAACGGAAGCAGTATATTTATTGCCACAAACACATTACCCAGTTATATTGCCAAATCACTCAAAACTAAGATAGAATCCACCTATACCATCAACGATAGTATAGGGGGAAATTCATTGGTGGCACGTCCGTTTTCGGCAGCAAAAAAATACCAATTCAATAAAATCGGCTTGCAAAACTATTTTACAAGTTACGACACTCTTAATACCAAAGTATTAGGCCACGATGCCGCCGACAGCATCAATTTCATCTCAATACAATGGGGCGAAGGACAAATCCTGTTACACAGTTCGCCATTGGTGTTTACCAATTTCGGAATGTTGCACCAACAGAACCACCAATACATAGCCCATTGCCTCTCGTACCTACCCAACCGCAACACCCTTTGGGACGAAGCTTACCATCCGTATTCAGAGGCAAACTCCAGCTTGCTACGGGTCATTTTCAACAACCGCGCACTCAATGCCGCGTGGCAAATGCTCCTCGCAATGACAATCCTGATGGTGTTTTTGTACAATCGTCGCCGACAACGCGCCATTCCCGTTGTAAAGCCTCCACAAAACACCAGCTTGGCTTTTGCTTACACCATCGCCCGCCTGTACCAGAATCGGGCCAATCACCACGATGCCGGACTCAAACGCATTCAGTATTTCAACGACAAATTACGCACACAATACGGCATCAGCATCACCACATTTAGTGCCGAGGAGATTGCCAAGGCAGCCACAAAAACAGGAGTTGAACCCAAATACTTCCAGAAACTGGCCGATATGATTCAACATTTCAGTCGGAGCACGAAAGTGAGCGAATACAACTTAATAAGCCTCAACGAGCTACTCGAAACCATTTACCAGAAACTCAAAAAAAACTAACATACTATGGAATACCAAAATAGAATAGACCTTAGCGAACTCAAACAAGCCGCCGACGCCATCCGCAACGAAGTGTCCAAAGTATTGGTAGGCCAACACCAAATGGTCGATCAGTTTCTTGTGGCCATACTCACCCAAGGCCACCTGCTTATCGAAGGTGTACCCGGAGTTGCCAAAACACTCGCAGCCAAGCTTGTAGCCAAAACTCTAAGTCTCGATTTCTCGCGCATACAATTCACGCCAGACCTTATGCCCTCCGACGTACTAGGCACGCAGATATTCAACCAACTGAAATCGCAGTTCGAGTTCAAGCAAGGCCCTATCTTTTCCAACATTGTACTTATCGACGAAATAAACCGCGCCCCAGCCAAAACACAATCGGCACTTTTCGAGGTAATGGAAGAGCGACAAATAACCAACGACCGCACCACCTATCAAATGGACTTACCCTTTTTGGTATTTGCCACCCAAAACCCTATTGAGCAAGAAGGCACCTACCGCCTGCCCGAAGCCCAGTTGGATCGTTTTCTCTTCAAAATCGTGGTAGATTATCCCAATGCCGAACAAGAATTCGAGATACTTCAGAAATTTCACGGACACAAAAAAATAGCCGATCTCAGCCAGATACAAGCCGTAGTTAGCAAAGCCCAACTCTTGGCGTTCCAAGCCCAACTGGCCGACATACAAATCGAAGAAAGCCTACTACGCTATATTTCGCAGATCGTACACCAAACGCGCAACCACAAATCACTCTATTTGGGCGCATCACCACGCGCATCCATCGCCATTATGCAGAGCAGTAAGGCAATGGCAGCACTCTCAGGCCGCGATTTTGTAATCCCCGAAGACATAAAAGAAGTACTCAACCCCGTACTCAACCACCGCATCCTACTCTCTGCCGAAAAAGAAATGGAA
Organism: Bacteroidota bacterium; assembly: GCA_039797645.1. GTDB lineage: Bacteria > Bacteroidota > Bacteroidia > Bacteroidales > JBDKHP01 > JBDKHP01. Next base: position 1,672 of record JBDKHP010000368.1, on the reverse strand, counting down.
GGCACACGCCCTGCCGACGTCATCGCACAGATTATCCACGACACCGAAATACCCCGATAACCGCACACAATGTTCGTAACCAAACGATTCCTAGCCATTGGCTTCAGCCTCAGTGCCCTATTCATACTCGGCCTCGAACTACCGTGGGTCTTTGCCACTGCGCAAAGCCTCACCGCAAGCTTTGTGGCACTCAGCCTTATAGACCTCGCCCTCTGTTACCGACACAAAAACCCGTTGCAAGGCAGGCGCATGGTCGGCGACAGATTCTCGAACGGCGACACCAACGAAGTACAAATATGGGTTGCCAACCAACTATCGCTCAGCCTACAAATCGAAGTGATCGACGAAATACCCATTCAGTTTCAAGAGCGCAATTTTAAGCTCCAATTCAAGCTCGCACCCAATGCCGAAAAAGCCCACAGCTACAACCTCCGCCCCACCCAACGTGGCGAATACCACTTCGGCAAGCTCAACATATTTCTGAGCACGACCCTAGGCCTCATACAAAGGCGCATACGCCACAATCAAGCCCACACCGTAAAAGTATATCCCTCGTACCTGCTCATGCGCCAATACGAACTCCTCGCCGTAAGCCATCGGCTCACCGAAGTAGGCATCAAGCGCATACGCCGCATCAGCAACCAAAGCGAGTTCGAGAAAATACGCGAGTACGTAGAAGGCGACGACATCCGCAGCATCAACTGGCGCGCCACCGCCCGACGCAACAGCCTGATGGTAAATCAGTACCAAGACGAAAAAGCCCAAGAAGTCTATTGCCTCCTCGACATGGGCCGCACCATGAAAATGCCCTTCAACGGCATGAGTCTGCTCGATTACAGCATCAACGCCAGCCTCATCATTTCCAACATCGCGATGTACAAACAAGACCGCGCCGGGCTACTGAGCTTCTCCAAAGAAATCCACTCCATGGTAGCCGCCCAGCGTCGCCCCGGACACCTCAACACCCTACTCGAAACCCTCTACCACCAACAAACCGAACACGCCGAAAGCGACTACCAGCGGCTACTGGTAAAACTAAACCACCACATCCACAAACGCAGCCTGATGATCCTCTTCACCAATTTCGAGAGCCTCGTCACCATGCGCCGCCAAATGCCTTACCTCCGGTTGGTCGCCCAAAAGCACCTCCTGCTTGTCGTATTTTTCCACAACACCGAGCTTAACAAACTACTCGAAACCACACCCAAACAACTCGACGAAATCTACACCAAAACCATCGCCGAAAAATTCGACCTCGAAAAACGCCAAATCATACTCGAACTCGAACGACACGGCATCCACGCCATACTCACTGCCCCCAAGCAACTCAACGTAGATCTCATCAACAAATACCTGCAACTCAAATCCTTGGGAAAATTCTAACCCAATAAAAAACAAAAAAAAATAAAAAAGATAAGGAGCTGTAGCCCAACAAAATTTGTAAAGACTGCTGCCGGCTATCCGCTTGTAGTCCTCGCGTTCGGGTACGAAATCAACTGGAAGTTCTTGTATTTCAAACCAATAGTATCAGCTTGCTAGCACAGCGTCACACCGCTGTGGGCTACCGCTACTATCCGGGCTAGTTCAGTCGGCAGCACCATTTGTAACGCCGTAGGTTCCCGCATCCAACACTTTCAGTTGGCCTATGGCCATGCAACGCCATAGCCCACCC
>JBDKHP010000367.1:0-7246 GCA_039797645.1 Bacteroidota bacterium | reverse complement strand
TGCACAAATCGTTAATGGCACTGGTATCTCGCACATGAATATGGCTTTTGCTGTGCTGCCTGGTATTTGGAATATGGCTGCTGGTCTTTTGCCATACACCTCCCAAAACTATCATGTCTCCACCTACGAGTACAGTAAGAATGTGGGCGACATCTACACCAACTACGAAGGCTTGGGTGGAATAAACAAAGTATATTGGGGCAACTCTGTCAGTATTGTAAAAGGCCTTTCGTTGGGCTTTAATTTGTCGTACATGTTTGGTTCTCTTGAAGATCTTACAAGCTCTGTTGTGTCCGCAGACAATTATTCGTCTTCTTTAACCGTGAATAATAAAAAAATCGTAAGCGATTTTTGTTTGGACTATGGCCTACAATATTCCTATTATTTTGGTACCGATTTCGGTTTTACGGTAGGAGCTACACTCACACCAAAAACCGATCTAAAATTCAGGAAATCATTATTCGCAGTCCAAGATCGCTCAGTGAGTGGCGTGGCAATGCAGCCAGATACAATCGTCAATAGCTCTGACGATATGAGCAATATACATATGCCAGACCAATACGGTGTCGGTTTGGCTTTAGCCTTTAAAGAGAAACTTATTCTTACTGGCGATTATAAACTTGCCAAATGGGGAGAAACCAACAATGCTGAATTAAAAAACAGTTTATCGGATGCAAAAACAATATCATTGGGGCTAGAAGTACTACCCAACTATAGATCTATTAATTATTGGAAACGGGTACACTACCGCATTGGGTTTCAGACCAGCGACACCTACTGGACTATTAATGGGGTGAATGTGAAGGACGAAAGTGTAAGTTTTGGTCTAGGTTTTCCGTTTCGTAGAAATTTTTCGGCTATCGATGCACACTTTGTTGTAGGTAGAAGAGGTACAACTGATTCAGGTTTATTAAAAGAAACCTACGTAAGAGCGGGCGTTAGTATATCTTTGCACGACATTTGGTTTATAAAACGCAAATTCGATTAAGATCCGCGGCCCATACAGTCAAACATTTTTTTTGAAAAATAAACGTATGCTAATTTTAAAGTTGTTGTCATGAAAACCATTCTCAAATTTCTTTTTGTCCTAATGATCGCTGTATCGACTCACTCGGGTTTTGCTCAAAATCCAGCGGACGACCCCAAATACGGCGCAACACCAGAAGAACGCACCAAGACGCTTACACAGATTTCGTTATTCTCGGAATATGTTAAGCAACAGAACTACAAAGACGCTTTACCTGCTTGGCGTTATGTATTTACGAAGTACCCACAAGCTTCTAAAAACATATTCATTGCAGGCGAAAAGATGTTTACTTCTTTCATAGAAGACAATGAAAAGCAACCAACTATTGCGAATGCGTATTTGGATACATTGATGCTAGTGTACAACAAACGTATTGAATTTTTTGGTGAGAAAGGTTATGTACTTGGTCGTCAAGGTGTAAATCTACTTCGTTATGGAAAAGATCGTTTCCCAGAAGCTTATAAATACCTCCACGAATCGGTTGAACTTGAAGGACTAGAAACAAGTGCTGCCACTGCTTCTACAATGATGCAAACAAGTGCTGCGATGTTCAAAGCCGGAAAGCACGAAGCGATACAAGTGGTTGCCGACTTTGGCCTTGCAATGGATATTATTGAGCCCGCAACAGAAGCGGAACGTATTAAGGCTGCAAAAAGTACCGACGAAAAAGAGAAAGGAAAAGCAGAACATCGTTACCAAAACCTTAAATTGGCAAGTAAAAATGTCGAAATCCTTTTCGTAAATAGCGGAGCCGCTTCTTGTACACACCTTGTGAAGTATTATTCAGAAAAATTTGCACAAGCGCCAACCGACATCAAACTTTTGCAAAAAATAACAAAAGTTCTTGGTGATGCAGAATGTGACGATTCTGAACTTTTTGCAAAAGCTGCAGAACAACAACACAAACTTGATCCGTCTGCTCGCTCAGCTTATTCCCTAGCACGAATGTTTGCGAAGAAAGAAGACTACGACAAATCTGTGGCATACTTCAAACAAGCCATCGACTTAGAACGAAAAGCAGATGCTCCCAATGGCGATTTTATCTCAAAAGCGGCCTACCAATTAGGTGGTGTATATTTCGTAAAAAAACAATTCTCAGAAGCGAGAAGCGCCTGCAGAGAAGCAATCAAAGCTGAACCAGGATGGGGTAAGCCTTACATTCTTATTGGTAAACTTTATGCCTCGAGTGGAGCAACTTGTACCAATTCCGAAAATTTAGATCAAGGCGCTGTATATTGGGCTGCCGTTGATAAATTTGTGCAAGCAAAACAAGTGGACAACGATGTGGAAGCTGAATGTAACGATTTAATTTCTCGCTACAAAAAGTACTATCCTAAAAAAGACGAAGCCTTTTTCTATGGTATTACAAAAGGCCAGTCTTATTCTATTGGTTGCTGGATTGGTGAAACTACAACTGCCCGTTTTGAATAAACCATAATACACAGAATGCGTAATAGCTATAAACATATAATAAGCATTGCAGGTCTTGGACTTGCAATGCTTTTTTTTTCGTGCAAAAACGATTTGCAGCAAATTAAAATTATCGATGAAATTTCGAACCATCCAACCATCGAAGTAGATAGCCTAAAAACGAGCTACACAATTAAAGGATACCGTAAAGGAACCATGGTCGCTCCTGTTGTACATATATTTCAAAACATTGATGATCCTTATTATGACTTTCCCAAGGGCATGTATGTGGAGTTTTACACGGATAGCGGCCTCTTACAATCTACCGTAACAGCCAACTATGCTAAATATCTCTCAGAAAAACAGATTTGGGATGCTCGATATAACGTGAAGGCCGTAAATTTGAAAGGAGATACTCTCCAAAGTGAACAAGTATATATCGACGAAAAAAAACAAGAGATTTATACCGACAAAAGAGTCCAAATCACGTCGCCAGATGGAATGCGAATTGTCGGACAAGATGGTTTCACTTCCAATTTAGAATTTACGGAGTATCGTTTTAAAAAAGTAACAGGAATCTTCAATGTACGTTCTATGTCGCAAAACGACTCATTAGCAAACCAGCATTAACAGCCATATTATGAGCAGTAAATTGCAAAGAATCAACGAATTAATGTGGTTAGTTGTAGGTTGTATGCTTCTCGGTTTTGTGATTTTCGACTGGACAACAAAAGGCTTCAGTAAAGATACTATTACGTTCTTTTCACTTGCTTTGGTATCAATATTTATGTTTTTGGTTAAATTTGCCAATCGAAAACAAAATAAATACTGATAGCTTATTGAATTATGATTAATTCGACCATTGTAATTGTTGTGTCCTTAGTGTTTTCGGCGTTTTTCTCGGGTATGGAAATTGCGTTTCTTACAGCAAACCGCCTTCGTATCGAGTTAGAACGTCAGAAAGGAAGTATCTCAGCACCACACATTGCCTTTTTTCTCAGTCACCCAAGAGAGTACATCGCCACAATGTTGGTTGGAAATAACATTGCCCTGGTAGTATATGGTATATTTATGGGCGATGTATTACATCCATTTTTCCAACAATTCACAAGCTCTGAAATAGGAATAACACTCCTACAGACCCTATTTTCTACAATTCTTATCCTATTAACAGCAGAGTATTTACCAAAAAATGTTTTCAGAAGTGCACCCAACAATGCACTCAATTTTTTTGCCATACCTGTCCGTTTATTTTATTTCATCTTTTACCCTTTATCTACCGTTGCCGTATATATTTCAAAAGGCATTATCCGTGGACTTTTAAAAATAGAAATCAACGAAGTACACGAACAAGTCGTTTTCGGCAAAATAGACATCGACAACCTAATCACAGAGAGCCAGAATACCGACCACACATCAAAAGAACCACTCCCCGAAGTAAAACTATTCCAAAATGCCATGGAATTTTCGGAAATCATTGTACGAGAATGTATGGTTCCCAGAAACGAGATTGAAGCAATAGAAGTTGCTAGTTCGATATCTGTTCTAGAAAAAATGTTTGCCGAAACTGGATTCTCAAGAATTCCTGTCTATGAAGATTCCATAGACAATATAATCGGTTACGCACATCACTTACAGATGTTTTCGCACCCTCGAAATATCAGAGCAATTGTAAAATCCTTGTCTATTGTTCCCGAAACTATGTCAGCAAAAAAGCTCCTCAAAAAGCTTATGGCCCAACAAAAAACCATCGCCGTAGTTGTCGATGAATTTGGCGGAACTGCTGGCTTGGTAACCGTAGAAGATCTGCTAGAAGAAATATTTGGCGAGATTGAAGACGAACACGATGAAATCGAATTTCTTGAAGAAAAAATATCAGAAAAACAATTCATCTTTTCAGGCCGTTTAGAAATTGACTACATCAACGAAAAATACAAATTAGAACTTCCCGACGACGAAGAATACGAAACAATAGCAGGTTTCATATTGTATCACCACGGCAGAATACCTGCCCAAGGCGAGGTCGTTATCTGTGGCGATTATCGGTTTGACATCCTCAAAGCAGAAAATCCCCGTATCGAACTTATTAAAATGACAATAGAAGAATGATAGAACCACAGGCAGATTCGCCTTATGACACAGAAGAAGAAAGCGAACTCTTTGAACACCACCGAATAGAAGCCGATAAAGGACAAAACCCATTACGTATCGATAAATTCTTATCGAACAGAATCGAAGGCGTTTCGAGGAATAAAATTCAAACTGCCGCCGACGCAGGCAATATTTTAGCCAATGGCAAAGCTGTTAAATCCAACTACAAAGTAAAACCGCTCGACGTTATTACAATCGTAATGGATTACCCACGCCGTGAACTTGAGATAATACCCGAAAACATACCTTTAGACATCCGCTACGAAGACAACGACGTACTGGTTGTAAACAAGCCTGCTGGTCTCGTTGTGCACCCTGGCTACGGAAACTACACAGGAACACTGGTAAATGCACTCGCTTATCATTTCAAACACCTCGAAATCTTTTCCGCCAACGACCAACGTCCCGGGCTCGTGCATCGTATTGACAAAAATACCACAGGGCTACTCGTCATTGCCAAGAACGAACACGCAAAAATGCACTTAGCACGCCAGTTTTTTGAACGGACAACCACAAGACGTTACCGTGCATTGATTTGGGGATGCCCCAAAGAGAGCGAAGGCACCATTGTCGGGAACATTGGCCGAAGCCTAAAAAACAGAAAAATGATGGAAGTTTTCGAAGACGGAGACTATGGCAAACCAGCCATTACACACTACAAAGTACTCGAGCACTTAGGCTATATCTCAATCGTAGAATGCAAACTTGAAACAGGACGTACGCACCAGATTCGAGTCCACATGAAACACCTCGGGCACCCTCTATTCAACGACATCGAATACGGTGGCGACCAAGTTTTAAAAGGCACAACATTTTCAAAATACAAACAATTCGTACAGAATTGCTTCAACCTCTTGCCCGGGCAAGCCTTACACGCACAATCGCTTGGCTTTACACACCCAGTAACAGGCGAATTTATGGAGTTTGAAGTCGATTTGCCAGAAAGCATGGAAGCGGTAATAAAAAAATGGCGCACCTACATCGAAGCACGAGACCTCGACTAAATTTCTATTCACACAGAAGGCGTCCACAGATGCCCTTCTGTGTGAACAAACCGAGCTCAGCAAAAAAAATAAGGATAAGGAGCTGTAGCGCAACAAAACTTGTAAAGGCTGCTGCCGGCTATCCGCTTGTAGTCCTCGCTTTTTGGGCGAAGTCAACTGGCAGCCTCAGTACATCGCTCCAAAAGAATCAGTTAGCCGACACTACAACATTCGTCACCCCAAAAAGCTGTGGGCTACCGCTACTATCCGGGCTAGTTGGGGCTACTGTACCGTTTGCGACGCCGTAGGTACGTAGGGCAAACCCTTTACCTTGGCCTGCGGCCATGGAACGATTGCCAATTACTCAAGGCTAAACCGCAAATAAGAACAAGCCAAGCATCACAATTCAAGGTGGCTCTGCCACCTTGAATCAAACACCCGATAACGAGCTCTTATTTCTAAATTGAGACATACACATATTGCATCGACCCTCCCATTTACTGCCATCGCTCTTTGTTTGGAGGTAGCCCAACTACGCTCATCCTCTTTGTTTACCGAGGTTTTGGGGTGTACGTTATTGGCTTCATGCAGGCCAAATGGTCGGTTTGCCCAGCCTGTTTACGATTTGCGGATATTTGCTTTCCTGAGTCATTTCTGTGGATACAAAACAATCTCTTTGTTCGATAATTCCTTATCTTAATGACACTAAGTGACTAGAGGGTAGGTTATGCTTGCTCACGATTGGGATCGTATAATGGAATTGTAAAGTAGAAACTCGAACCCATGTCTTCTTTGCTCTCGAACCAAATATGCCCATCGTTGCTCGCAACAAAATCAGCACATAAATACAATCCGAGACCACTACCTTTTTCATTTTCAGTACCAAAGCGGGTATAATCTACGGTCTTGAAAATTTTATTCTGAATATCTAGCGACATTCCTATGCCAGTATCGCGCACCTCAACCCGCAAAAAGCCCTCGCTCATGCTCACAAAGTGGAAACTCACAGAGTCGCCTGTTTTACAAAATTTTAAAGCATTTGATATTAAATTCCGCAATACTAGGCGTATCATATGTGGATCTGCCCAAACAAGAATCTTTGGCTTTTCACTCATCCATAAACGGATGCCTTTTGAAGCGGCCCTAATTTCAAAGAGGCGTAGGTTTTCTTCAATAAGGGCATATATATCGAAACTCGACTTCGCAATTTCAATTCCTTGCCGTTGGTTTTTTGCCCAACTCAAAAGATTTTCGAGCAAATTTGAGGTATTCGTAAGTTCTTTCTGTAGTCCGTTGTAGAGCATAATGCTTTCTTCGGGTGTCATCTCAGAATAAGCCATTACCTGAATTGTAGTTTCCAGATTGGCGAGCGGGCTGCGAAGGTCGTGAGAGATGATGGAGAATAGTTTGTTGTTGATTGCATTAGTGGCTTCTAACTCTTCCTTTTGCTGTACGAATAATGCGTTTTGAACCGACAAATCGTTCATTGCTAAAGCGAGTTGGTCGCGACTATTCTCTAGTTCGCTGGTTTGCTGATCAGAATGGCGTTGTTCGGTTACGTACGTGTTTTTTATCCATGTAGTAAAAAAAATGAAAACGATGCTGGTTATAATAAATGAATAGAAAAAATCAAAATATTCCACGCTTGGGTTGCGAAATGGTATCACAAAACCAT
>JBDKHP010000366.1:0-2672 GCA_039797645.1 Bacteroidota bacterium | reverse complement strand
CCGGCGATTTGGTAGAAGCTAGTAAGTTGAGTGTTGCAAAGACCATTCGCAACCAGCAGGCCGTAATGACGCATGTGGTGAAAGGGCTTACAGATGAAAGCCGCCACGAGATGAAGGAAGCAAGAAAACTTGCAAAAAAAATCAATAAACGCAGCAAAGAACTGAAAGAGAATATCGCACAAACGGTGGCGACCCTTGAGGCAAATCAGATTGAGACTGGTTATTATTATGCTCAGATGATTGACTTTATGCGTGAAATTGCCCATTCTTCTGAATACATTTCAAAACCTAGTTTTGAACATCTCGACAATAATCTAAACCGCCTTTCGGATCTTCAGCTTGAAGATTTAAGTAAAGTTATAGCTAGTTTTTCAAAACTGACAAATGCGGCTTTGAATTTGCTTGATGGTGCCATTTTTAAAGAAACCGAGAATCTTGGTCTGATTGAAAAGGAAATAACGGATCAGATTCGCTTGTTTAGACTCAACCATTTTGCAAAAATCAAAAAATCAAAAAGTAATGCAAAATCGAGTACTTTGTACCTCAATTTGCTTACGGAGATGCAGAATACGAGCCGTTTTACGGTAAATCTGATGCTTTCAACCCACGATTTTGTGGTAAATAGACAGTCGAAAAAATAAAATATATAAACCTTGAGATTAAAGACCAGCAAATGCTGGTCTTTTTTTTTTGCGCAGGGGCAAACGCGTAAAAGTGGTTACTCCTGCAAACTTGTGGTGTAAGTATAACGATAATAATAGTGTCGCATTTTCGAACTCACAATTCACCCGATACGCTATCTTTCTCAGCACAAAGTGAATAGCCATTGAAAAAAAGATAATGAGCGTTTGTAAAACGTTTCAAAAGGAGTGGGCAAATTAGAAAGCTGTGGAATTGGTGTTGGCTTTGTACGCAACAAGTTCGGACGGTTTTGGTTACAAAAGGGTTCGCGTTTTTTTAGAAATGCTGTGTCTGTGGAACAGGTTGTTGGGGTGTGCTAACTGTCAACTTATGTGTCGTATTGGGTATGGCTGCGTAACGTTGGGGCAGAGATATTCAATATCAAGATAGTATTGGGTATAATTGCCACATGGCCATCGGCCAAAGTAAAGTGTTTCCCCGTGCCCCTACGGCGTTGCAGACGGTGCTGCCGCCCCAACTAGCCCGGATCGCGGCAAGTAGCCCACAGCATGTGGGGGCGTGGCCTTTGGTACTGTGGTCTGATTGTAAAACCTAAGCGGCCAAGTGATACAGTACCCGTTGCGAGGACTACTGCTAAGAGCCGGTAGCCGCCTTTACAAATATTGTTGGGCTACAGCTCCTTATTATTATTATTTGTTTTTTTGTTGGCTGGGTGTTAGGTGGCTTTGGGTGGTGAAAAGAAAAAAGCCCTTCGAATTTCTCCGAAGGGCTTTGTGGTTCTTAAACTGTGGTGCCACCAGGAATCGAACCGGGGACACAAGGATTTTCAGTCCTTTGCTCTACCAACTGAGCTATGGCACCTTTTGTTTTGCGTTTGCAAAGGTATGTTATTTTTGGACATTTACAAATGTTTTTGATTTTTATTTTCTGGATTAAAACTTTAAATTAATAAGCATTTTTCGATCTGCAATTTGGTATGCTTGTTGTTATTTTTTATAGATTAAATTATTGATTATGAAAACTATAGGTATTATTGGGGGCATGAGCTGGGAATCGACTTCGGAGTATTATCGGTATATTAACGAGGAGGCAAAAATGTTTTTGGGTGGGCTACACTCTGCAAAAATGATTGTGTATTCGGTTGATTTCGACGAGGTGGAGTCGCTCCAAAGTAAGGGAGATTGGGATGCGCTGGCTGAAATGATGATTTCTGCTGCTGATAGGCTGGCGGCAGGTGGCGCCGAGCTGCTGCTTATTGCGGCCAACACAATGCATAAAGTTGCTAATAAAGTGCAGGTTCATAGCAAGTTGCCGCTTTTGCATATTGCAGATGGTGTGGCGGCAGCAATTTCTAAGCAGGGTGTGCGTAGGGTTTTGTTGTTGGGTACTCGCTTCACGATGGAGGAAGGTTTTTATATTGATAGGTTGCAGCAAAGCCATGATATAGAGGTTGTTGTACCTAATGAAACGGAAAGGGTCCTGCTACATCGGATTATTCTCGAGGAACTTGGGCTGGGCGATGTTTTGCAGAGTTCGCAACATGCTGTGTTGGGTATGATTAATCGGTATCAAGGGTTGGGTGTTGAGGGGGTTATTTTGGGGTGTACGGAGCTTTCGCTGTTGGTTAGTCAGCAGCAGGTGGAGGTGTTTGTGTTTGATTCGCTTCGGATTCATGCCCGAATGGCTGTGATGCATGCAATCCCGGGATTGGTTTAGGCCGTGTAAATTGTCGGGTTGTGAAGGCTTTTTCGTAGCTTTTTACGCTGAAATTTGTGCCGTCGAATTCGCCGTAGGTAAAGTGTTGCAGCCAATCTCCTAGGTTGTTATACATTGCGTTGTCGCCGATTGGTAATTGGGCGGGTGTGTGTCGGTGTCCATAGACGAAATGATCTATGGGTTCAGTATTGAGTACTTCCAGACTGTGTTGTACAAGGAACTCGCTGTTGCCGTAGAATGTGTTTACTTCTAAATGCTCGTATTTGTGGTATGAGGACCAACTGGTGCCTATTTTGCTAAACCAATTGGGATGG
>JBDKHP010000365.1:0-5147 GCA_039797645.1 Bacteroidota bacterium | reverse complement strand
CCGCATCGAGGTTTTCGAAATTGCGCACTCCGAAAGCCGAAGTCACTGCATCGAAATAATTCTCCGGAAATTCAAGGTGCTCCGAGTCGCCTTCTTTGAGTACGATGATATCTTCTAAGTTACGTTTCTTAATCTTCTCTTTACCAATTTTCAGCATACCCGCAGAAATGTCAACACCCACAATTTTCCGTGGCTTCAGCCGAAGTGCCGCGATGGCCAAATCGCCAGTGCCTGTTGCAATGTCGAGCAATTTGTCAATCGGATGGCCTTTGAGCATCGAAACGGTTCGGCTGCGCCAAAGTTTATCGATGCCCAAAGACAAAAAGTGGTTCAGAAAATCGTAACGTTTCGCTATGTTGTTGAACATTAGCGCAACTTGGGTTTTCTTTGTAGATTGTAGATTCTTATATGGGTTTACCGTATTCTCTGCCATTTGTAGTATTGATTATTGCTGGCAAAGATGCAATTATGTAGGCAAATACCCAAAAGTTTTCCTACGCTTGGTTGTTTTGCGCCACTTCGTACCAGTTAATTTTGCGCGAAAAAATCATGATAATTGCCAAAATTACAAACAACCCGATGCTGCCCATCAGCAAGGCGTAATCTTCGAGCTGTAGCGTGATATAGATAAAACCATAAAGAATCACCAAAACACCAGCCGTAATAAGGCTCAGTTTACCAGAATCCAATACCGCCTTCACATAGACCGTAATCAGCACCACAACTGCCGTTGCAGAAATTAGGTAAGCCCAGTCGAAACCAAGATGCTCCGAAATCGAAATCAGCAAGGTGAAAAACATCACCAACACCAAACCCACCAAGAGGTACTGTATCGGGTGAATGTTCTTTTTATTGAATACTTCCACAAAAAAGAAAAGAATAAACGTAAGGGCAATAAACATAAAAGCATACTTCACAGTGCGCATACTTTGTTGGTACTGATCGGCAGGCACAAAAAAATCGACCGTAAAATCAGAATTATGCAATGCGTCAGTACCATCCGTCCATTGTTGCGGAAAATTGCGGTTGAGGTGCAACACCTGCCAATTTGCCACAAAACCCTTGTCGGTAATAACGCTCGAATCGGGCAAAAAGCTACCGTTGAAACTCGGTGAAGGCCAAGTAGATGACACCTCAACACTGCTCAGTTTACCCAAGGGCGTGAAGCCTATGTTGTTGCTACCCTTCAGGGTCAGTTCGCATTCAAAACTACGATTCAATGACGCTGCACCTTGGGCAACAAGCTTTGTACTGACACCCGCTTCCGAGAAATCGGTGTTATTCAACCCTGGTTCGAAATAAAGACTGTCGTTGCCAAACTTAATAAATGCTTGATTTTCAATACCTCGAAGATCAGACAGTGCAAGATCTAAGCTCACCTTATCCCAACTAATGTTCTCGGGCGTACTGGTCCATTCCGAAAGATCTGGAGCACGAAATTCGCCCGAGAACCTGATTTTTGCCGTATAAACCACCACATCGAAAATACCACGATGACGCAATTCAGGCACCAGTTCGCACGATGTTTTCAGATTTTCGGGCAGAAAGTGCGCCGTATGTTTTTCGTAATGCCCCTCTTTTTCGCTGGTTTTTTCCCAAACCTGATAAGGCACATTCAGTACAGGCCCTGTAACCGTCTGAGCGTAAGACCATTTAGAGCTAACTTCGTTGGTCGTTTCTTCGCTCGTCGATTGCCTTTCGCTTATTAGCGATTGCACCATCATCGACGGAATTAGTAGCAGCAACGCAAGCACAGTAATAATCAGAATCCGAAAAGTAACAGAGTTTTTGAGGGATTTTTTTTCGTTCGTACGCAAACGAATCGGTTCTTGTGCGTCCATTTTTCAAACGTTTATTGGTTAAGAGAATGATTAATCGTCCTGCAAAGCCCACTGTATTGGGGTGAAATATAAGGCTTTGCGATATTACTGCGTGAATATACTCAAAATAAACAGCACCACATACTTTTTGTCGCCATCTGAAACAACCAACCGAAAGAAAAAAAAGAAAAAAAAGGATAAGGAGCTGTAGCGTGACATAATCGGTAAGGGCTGCTGCCGGCTATCCGCTTGTAGTCCTCGCGTTCGGGTACGAAAACAACTGGAAGCCTTTGTATTTCAGTCGAATCGCGTCAGCTTGCCCACACGGCATCACACCGCTGTGGGCTACCGCTACTATCCGGGCTAGTTCGGTCGGCAGTTCCGTCTATAACGCCGTAGGTACGCAATACCGACACTTTCGTTGGCCTACGGCCATGTGGCATTTTTACCGCATCCATTTCATTACACCCTAAGCAAGGTAGCGACGCACAGCCGTGCACCGCTACGCCCCCAACCCCTAGTGCCTACTGAAACGCCACTTTTATTGCTGTTGCTTGGAAATGAAGTGCTTAGAATCGCCCCATTCGCCGAATCCGACCTCACTACCCGCCATGTGAATTCGCGCTTCGAGGCAGTTGGAACAGTCTTCAGCCCCCTCGTCGGTACACGGCTTGTCTTCGTAGAGGCGGTACTGCCCACGATTTTCGGTCGGTGTAATATTGGGCATAATGATATTCGCCCCCACCTTGATTGCCTTTTCACGGCCTATGGGGTCTATCGCTTGAAGTGCCGTGGCAGCAGCAATATTGATGTCGGGCATCATAATGCGCAGTATGGCAATCATGCGCAAACTCAAATCGAAGCGCGTCTGGCGCGACAGAAGTTGGTTGTTAAATGCAGCCAAAGGCGTGTCTTTGTGTTCGATATAAGGCCCCATTCCAATCATATCGATGCTGTTGTCTCGAAAAAAGATCAGGTCGTCGGCCAAATGCTCCATGTTTTGGAATGGCAGGCCAATCATTACCCCCGTACCTACTTGGTATCCCGATTCTTTTAGCAAACTCAGCGCTTGTATGCGCTGATCGAAATCGTGCAGGGCATTCTCGGGGTGAATTTTGTAGTACAATTCGCGGTTGCTGGTCTCAATACGTAGCAGGTATCTGTGTGCGCCTGCCACCCGCCATCGTTCGTAAGTCTCGCGGCTTTGTTCGCCCAAAGAAAGTGTGATTCCGAGACTATTGTCGCTAAGTTCTTTAATTTTACGCACCAAATCTTCTATGGTGGCTACGAATTTTTCGTCGGTACGTTCTCCGGCTTGCAATACGAGCGATGCGTATTTATTGTTGTAGGCAAACCGTGCGGCTTCGAGTATTTCATCTTCGGCAATCGTGTACCGTGTGGGGTTGGGGTTGCTCTTGCGGATGCCACAATACAGACAATCTTTGATACATACGTTAGAGAATTCGATAAGTCCACGGTAAAAAACCTTTTTCCCGACGTGGGCTATTTTGGTGGCTTCGGCTTTGGCAAAAAGGGCTTGGCGGTCGGCATCTTGCACCGTAAGTAGGCGCACAATGTCGGCTTTGCTAAAGGTGGTTTGGTCGAGTATTTCTGCAATCGTAGTCATATATTGTGTCTTTGTTTGTTGCATATTGTCGCGTGCCATTAGTTGAGGCTTTTGCGGCTGCAAAATTACAAAGTCTGTTTAAATTCGGAGTAGTTTGTCTGTTATTGTGTGGAATTATTATTTTCGGGTGGGGGCAAGGTGGCTAATTTAGCTCAATCAATACAATACATAGTCTTGGTGTTTCGGCAAGCCGTAGGCTTGGCGAGCGATAACGCCACATGGCCATAGGCCAAGGTAAAGTTTTGGCCCTAGGTTCCTACGGCGTTACAGATGGTGCTGCGGTTACAACTAGCCCGGATCGCGGCAAGTAGCCCACAGCATGTGACGCAGTGGCCTTTGTACTGCCTTATGACTGAAATACTTGGGCGGCCAAGTGACGCGGTACCCGTTGCGAGGACTACAGCCAAGAGCCGGTAGCCGCCGTTCTAAATATTGTTGGGCTACCGCTCCTAATCTTTATTTTTTTATTTTTTTTGAATTGGGTTTGGGTTGTTGCTTTTTCGCTGAATGTCAATTATTTGAACTAATTTTGTGCTGATTTTTACTGTTTGCTTTGCTTGTTGGAGTATGTGGTGTTTGTTTAAAATCGCTTTTTTTTGCTTGATGTAAATATTTTTGCTTGGGCTAGTTTACGTGAAATTAGGTATCTACACGCGTGAATTTGTGTCTAAATGAAGTATTAGTGTACTTAAAACACTAATACAATCGTTTGCGGTCTGTAATTTATGGAGTGGTGGCGGTTTGCGTAATAAATAAAGGGGGGGCGAAGATTTTAAAAGCAAAAAAAGTGTGCTGGTATATGATAGATGCTATTTTTTATACGGTAACTTTTTATTTTTTTTGCATTCGGGGAAATTTGGTTGACGCGCAAGCTTTTTACTCGCTTCGGCCAACTTTGAAAGACAATAAAAAACTATGGGAAAACTAAAGACAATTGCTGTATTGACCTCAGGTGGCGATGCACCAGGTATGAACGCCGCGATCCGGGCAATAGTTCGGGCAGGGATTTACCACGGAATGACGGTAGTGGGTGTGGAGAAGGGTTATGAGGGCATGATTAATGGCCAAATGCGG
The DNA here is from genome assembly GCA_039797645.1 of Bacteroidota bacterium. Lineage (GTDB taxonomy): Bacteria > Bacteroidota > Bacteroidia > Bacteroidales > JBDKHP01 > JBDKHP01. The sequence continues at coordinate 626 of JBDKHP010000365.1, read as the reverse complement.
ATTTTACGCTCCAACGATGTGGCGAATATTATTCAACGTGGGGGAACTATTCTACGGTCGGCTAGAAGTAAGGGTTTCCGAACTCCAGAAGGTAGAAAACAGGCGTATGAGAATCTGATTAAATTCGATGTGGATGCGCTGGTTGTGATTGGTGGCGATGGTTCTTTTATGGGTGCGGGTATTTTTTCGCGGGAATTTGATATTCCGTGTGTGGGGATTCCTGGCACGATAGACAACGATATGTATGGAACCGATTATACGATTGGATTCGATACGGCACTTAACACAATTGTAGATACGGTGGACAAAATTAAGGATACCGCAAGCTCGCACGACCGTATGTTTTTTGTGGAAGTGATGGGCCGTGGTGCTGGTTTCTTGGCGCTACAAAGTGGTATTGCTGTGGGGGCTGAGGCTGTGTTTATTCCGGAAACGAGCGGTATTAGCCAAGGCCAGTCTTTGCGCGATTACCTAGACAACGAACGGAATAATAAGGCCAAAAACTCGCATATCATTTTGGTGGCAGAGGGCAACGACCTTGGAAATGCGAATAAAATTGCTGAAATGGTACAGACGGAATATCCTGAATTTGATGTGAGGGCTAACGTTTTGGGACATATGCAGCG
>JBDKHP010000364.1:0-3114 GCA_039797645.1 Bacteroidota bacterium | reverse complement strand
CATTACGGTACTCTTTGTTGGTCGATTCCACTTCTCGGGCAATTTCAGCCATTACACTGACAGATTCCACAGGGTATCTTCCATAAGCAGTTTCGCCAGAGAGCATAATTGCATCGGTACCATCGTAAATAGCATTCGCAATGTCGTTTATTTCTGCACGTGTTGGTCGTGGGTTTTCTATCATTGAGTGGAGCATTTGTGTGGCCACAATTACGGGCTTACGCGCTACCATACACTTACGAACCAATATTTTCTGTATAGCTGGCAATTTAGGGCCAGGGATTTCGATACCTAAATCGCCACGGGCTATCATGATACCGTACACACAACTCAAAATTTCGTCGATATTGTCAACACCTTCTTGGTTCTCGATTTTGGCTATTATTTTCACTTTACTCTTTGAGGCATCGAGAATGTCTTGAATTTCGCGAACGTCTTCTTTTGTACGAACAAATGAGTGCGCAATGAAGTCAATATCGTTTTCGATAGCGAAGGTTACGTATTGCCTGTCTTTTTCGCTAAGCGTCGGTAGTTTTATAGACACACCAGGAACATTGATACTTTTACGCCCCTTAATGGTGCCTCCGTTTAAAACCTGACATACAAGGTGTCCATCAATTTTTTCTTTTACAGCAAATGCAATATCGCCGTCATCTACGAGTATTTTTGCACCCACTGGCACATCGGTGACAAAGCCTTCGTAGTTTACTACTACGTAGCCTTCTTTGCCTTTCATGAGCGGATCGCCTGTGAAGAAGATCGTGTCTTTCTCTTCAACTGGCATATTGTCCATCTGAAGGGTACGCATTTCTGGGCCTTTGGTGTCGATGAGGATTGCGATATGTTCGGATATTTTGCGCACATTCTCAACTACCATAAGAGTGGCCTCTATATCTTGGTGGGCAGTGTTGATGCGAACAACATCCATTCCCTCTATATACATTTTGCGTAAAAATTCAACATCGCAGTTGCGATCGGAGATTGTCGCAACAATTTTCGTCTTCTTCTTCATACCTGTATTTTAGTCTTTTCGTTTGGTTTTTTAAGCCTACGTTTTATTCGGCAAAATTATATAGCTTTATTTGTACCCACTAAGGAGCTTGCAAAAAAAACTAAAAAATCTTTGTATTTAGAATGATTCTTAGTAAGCTAACGTTTTGTGATGCGATTCACAATGTAACGAAACTCCAATAGTTTAGTTTATACTAAGTTATGAATATTGCATAAAAAGGTATTTTACTCAGATACTCTTTATATATACGCAAGCTCGAGCTATTTTTCATGCGAAAACCTGAAAAGTGCAGTTGTTTTATTGCTTTTTGGCGTTTTATTCACCTCGAAATCCTCCGAAAAGCTTTAGTTTCAAATTGAAACCAAATAAAAAGGGATCGGATTGACGATTTGCTGTTCTCGTGTACTACCCCAAATTTTGGTTTTAAAACAGCTCTCGATCTTGGTTTTTAGATCTCTATTCTCATCCCATCAAAAGCTGTTCTGGTCTGTTGAAATTCGAGCTGTGCCTCTTTAAGAAATACCGAGGTATCCTTGTATCGTTGTGAAAAGTGGCCAAGCAGCAAGTTTTTAACTTGCGCCCTACGCGCAATCATACCCGCTTGCAGTGCTGTTGAATGCGTTGTCATACGCGCCATTTTTAGACTCTCGTGCGTAAATGTAGATTCATGGTAGAGTAAATCAACACCTTTAACAATCGGGATTATGCGTTCGTCATAACTTGTATCGGTAACAAAGGCATAAGACTTTGTTTGTTTGGGAGCATTGGTGATATTAGCATTCCGAATAACGTTACCTTCGGGGGTTGTGTAGTCGTTGCCCTGCTTGATGCTGATGATGTCTTTAATGGTAAGGCCAAATTCGGTGATTGCAGTTTTTTTGACGTTATATTCTTTCTGCTTTTCTTTGAAACGGAAACCTACAGTGGGCGCTCTATGACTTACTGGGAACGAAATTACTTCTAGCCCTCTGTCGTCGATAAGAGTTGTTATGACGTTGGGCGAAAAGAATGTGTACTTTATTTCATAATCGAGCCGATAAGCCCCCAAACATGCATCTATAATCGGTTTGAGCTCCTCTATTGAAAAAATAGTAAGGGGCACTTTTCTACCAGTAAGACTCATGGAAGATAGCAAGCCAAAGAGACCAAAAATATGATCACCATGGAGGTGTGAAATAAAAATATGGGTAATGCGAGAGGTGTTTATCCCATATTTTTTGAGTTGTATTTGTGTACCTTCGCCACAATCGAGCAAAAAAAACCGCTCATTTACGTTTAGTACCTGAGCGGTTGAAAATCTGCTAGGAGTAGGTAATGCTGAGCCTGTGCCCAGCACTGTAAGTGTAAACCCCATTATTACTCTCCGAAATATTTTTCGGCCTCGTCAACAGTATCAGTGATCGTGAGTACTGTATCTAATTGAGAAATAGAGATAAGTCTCTCTACTGCCGTTTGAAGCCCTGTCAATACAAAATTACCTTTAGCGTTGCGGCATAAACGATTTGCTACGAGGATAGCACTCAGGCCAGATGAGTCGCAATACCGGCACTGACTTAGGTCTATAACCATGTTTTTTTCACCGTTTCCAGCTATTAGAACAAGTTCCGATTTGATTGCTGGGGCTATGTGGGTGTCTAGTTTTTCGGCTAAAACCTTGATTAGCGTATAGCTATCCCTTTTGTCGATTTTAAAGTCCATACTCAATTATTTATTTCGATAGTTTTATTTGGTTATCAAAGATAAAAAAAATGGGGCGGATTTCTCAATCTCGCCCCACATATTTATAAGAAATAAACGGATCTTCTTATTCTGCTGCTTCTTCTTCCTCTAATTGAGTTTTAAGAGCGGCCAAATCAGCGATGTCGCCAAAGGTAGTTTTCTCGATATTGATCTTAACTTTCTTCACAGTTTTCTGTTTGTTTTTATCAGCAACTGCTTTATCGTTACGGTCTGTTTTGTCAGTTTTATCCGATTTCTCACTTCTTTCTAACCGTGGTTTTGAATCGTTGTTTTTGTTTTTTTCATCTTCCCAAACGCGTGTATGCGAAAGCACGATACGTTTTGAAGCTTTTGCAAACTCAACAACTTTAAAATCAATTTTA
>JBDKHP010000363.1:0-2916 GCA_039797645.1 Bacteroidota bacterium | reverse complement strand
TGTCTCGGTTCAATTAAAGACGATTGAAATTAAATGGAAACTGCCAAAATATTCCGAGTCTGATTTGCAACATATTCATAGCCAGTCTTGTATGCTCATCGAAACGGAGGATATTGACAATGTACTGGCGGATATGTCTGAATTGGTTCCTTGGAATGCTGTACACCATAAATGGATGCGTAATAGCTTTTTACCTTATTTTGAAAAACTGGGTGTCAAACGATTTGCGTTTATCTACCCTGCCGATATTTTTGCGAGCCTAAAAGAGACGATTGCCTTGGAGAGTTTTCAGACCTTGGATTTTGAGTTGAAACATTTCGACAATTGTAAGGATGCAAATTTGTGGTTTGAATATTATTTGTAGAAAAAATAAAACAAGCATTTTCTCCTCAAATTGAGCATTTTGGCCGAGGTTTTTTATAAATTTGAATTCCAAAAACAATAAACATTTCAGATGCAAGATAACCAGACGATAGAAATCCTAAAGCAGGCAATTCTACTAGAACGACGCGGTAAAGCATTTTATAGTAGTGTGGCCAAACAATCTACGGACGATGATGTTAAGAATTTCTTCGAGCTTATGGCGAAGGAGGAAGATGAACATGTGCAATTTCTTACAGAACAGTCGGCTAGTTATTTTAAATCCCTAACTTTCCAGGCGGATTACTTGCCCGAACCTGAAGCTCCGATTGCAGAACAAATACTAACCGAGAGTATCCGAAAAAAAATATCGGCTTCGAGTTTTGAAGCGGCAGCCATTCAATCTGCGATAGATATGGAAAAAAGGGCAATTGCAGTGTATGCTTCGCGTGCTGAATCGGCAGAGGATCCGGCGGAACAAAAATTCTACGCATGGCTGGCTTCTTGGGAAGAAGGACACCTCAAACTTTTGAGTAAGATCGACAACGAGCTGAAAGAAGAGGTCTGGCAGGATAATAATTTTTGGCCATTTTAGTGGCGTAGTACCAAAGTAGTATGCCTCTCGCTCGAAATGCCGGCAAATGTGCAAACCTTTGCATGGTCTGTGCGTACAAGGCTTGGTAATGGATAACTTTAAATCTCTAAAAATATAATATTTAGGAAAAAGCACAAGTTCGGCTTGAGTTTTGATTAGAAATTATATTTTTGTGAATGAAAGTCAACACAGCTCTAAATAATAGGTTCGTTAGCAATATGCTTGGATTAGATAGAAGTAAACCGCCGAAGTCTGAAGAGATAAAACATATCTGGCTGCCAGAAGTTACTAACTTCCAGCTTAGCAATGGGGTTAAGGTCTATTGTATCGACAACGCGCCATTAGATATTACACGCCTCGACATTGTGGTACAGGCAGGCTTTTGGTATCAGAATAAACCATTGGTTGCAAGTTTTACCAATTCGATGCTCGATGAGGGTACGAGCAATTACACCTCTGCCCAAATAGCAGAGAAGTTTGATTTCCATGGGGCGCATCTCAAAGTTGAACCTGGCCGCCATGCAGCGGCGATTGTTGTGCACTCACTCACGCATCACCTCCCAGAATTATACCCTATTCTGGCCGATTTGTTAAAGAACAGTATTTTTCCCGAAAAGGAATTTCAGACCATTGTGGCGAATCGTCGCCAGTCTTATGTTGTAGGATCTCAGAAGGTTGCAGTTGTTGCTGAGCGCGATTTTAGTGCTTTATTGTATGGGGAGGAGCATCCGTATGGCATTCAAGCGACCTTGGCAGATTTTAATAAAGTAACGCCCCAAGATCTTGCTGCATTTTACCACACGCGCTACCTGCCACAACACACATATATCATCGTATCGGGCAAAGTTCCAACGGATTTACAGTTGCAACTCGAACAGTATTTCGGACAGGCTGAATGGCACACCCAGCAGCCCAATGAAGCTTTGAAAGCTTACCAAGCAAACACCGAATTGAACCAATATACAGGTCGGAAATTATTTGCATACCATGAGAATGCCAAACAGACGGCGGTGAGAATGGGGATTCTAACTCCTAATCGTAGCCATGAAGATTATATGGCTCTACGTATTGCCAGCACAGCCATTGGGGGGTATTTTGGTTCTCGGCTTATGAAGTCGATACGAGAAGAGAAAGGTTACACGTATGGAATTGGTTCGTATTTAGAAACATCGCCAATATCGGGTTCTTTTCAAATATCCACCGAAGTGGGTGCTGAAGTTGCTCACTTGGCGGTCGATGAAATCTACGAACAACTTTATCGTTTTCTGGAAAAGCCAATGGGCGAAAATGAACTTACGCAGGTTAGAAACTACATCATGGGCGAGTTCTTGCGTAACTTCGACGGGCCATTTTCACATGCAAGTATTCTCCGAAACGCGCTGACCTACAAGCGAAGCTTCGATGGGGTGAACAAAGATTTGCAAATAATCCGCGAAATTACCGCTACCCAAATATGGGAGGTCGCAAATAAATACATCAATCCTTCTGAAATTACGGAGATGCTTGTCGGTAGATTTTAAGAATCAAGCTTTTAGAGTTTGCGCCTCTATTGTTGGGTTTCAACAAATCCATTACCCCGTTATTACTCTCTTTTTTCGAAATACCACTTAAAATTTTCGTTTCTCTTAGGTTTGTGTTCATGAACCTGAGTCAGATTATGGCTTATTAGTAAGTCTCTCCCATGGCTTTCTTTTTTTTGCTGGTGCTTTTTTCCGATAGATAGTCACAGTTCGGTATGTTCCATGGAAAATCCTAATAGACAACTATTGCCGAGTTTTGCAGCCAAAGAAGAGATGCCGACCCATAAATTGGCGCAAAGGCGGCAAATAATGCTCCTGTTTTTATATACAACGAACAATAAAAAATCAGAACTCTTTGCCGCGTTCGTTTTCAAACCATGCTAGACTGTACCCCACTTTCCAAATCCACCCTGTTGTGAGTCGGGGAAACGTGTCAGTCGG
>JBDKHP010000362.1:0-4073 GCA_039797645.1 Bacteroidota bacterium | reverse complement strand
ACTTACATCCGGATCTTCGTCGCCTTCGCCAGCTTTTATGGCATTGGGTTTCGTTTTACGTACGAAAGGCTTCGGTTTTTTTGTATAAACATTGGTCTCTTTGGTTTTTTTCAGGCCAGTTTTATTTCTTTCGCTTCTATTTCTCATTATATAATACCGTATTGTCTGTTGTGCTGATTAATTTTCTGACGGCAATCTGTATGCCGATTGATCGTATGTGCTTTGCTCTAAGAAGATTTGGCACGTAGCCAAGATAGAAAACCCTGTCGATTACCGACAGGGTTTGGGTGTTATTTTTTACGTAAAAATACATTGATAGGTACGCCCGTGAGGCTGAAATGCTTCCGGAGTTTGTTCTCGAGGAAGCGTTTGTAAGGCTCTTTCACGTACTGCGGCAAGTTTGCGTAGAATGCAAACGAAGGTGTATGCGTAGGCAACTGCGTGATATACTTAATTTTCACATATTTACCTTTTGTTGCCGGTGGCGGATTGTGCTCTATTTCTGGCAACATCACTTCGTTTAGTTTTGAGGTGGGTATCTTTTGGATACGGTTGTGGTGCACCTCAATCGCCGTTTCAATCGCTTTGTGGATACGTTGTTTGTTGAGTGCCGAAATGAAAATTACCGGAACATCTACAAAAGGTGCCAAACGTTCGCGTAGCACTTTTTCAAATTCTTTGGCCGTGTTGCTGTCTTTCTCTACCAAATCCCATTTGTTCACCAAAATCACAACACCTTTGCTGTTGCGTAGTGCCAAGTGAAAAATGTTGAGGTCTTGCGTCTCGATACCTCTCGAAGCATCGAGCATTACGATACACACATCGGCATACTCAATCGCACGCACAGCACGCATTACCGAGTAGAACTCAATGTCTTCGCTCACTTTGGCACGTTTGCGCATACCCGCAGTATCTACCAAGTAGAAGTCGAAACCAAATTTTTGGTACCGCGTTTCAAGTGAATCGCGTGTCGTACCAGCTTGGTCGGTCACAATATTCCGATCCTCGCCAATAAACGCATTGATAAGCGACGACTTACCCACATTTGGCCGTCCGACAACCACCAGACGTGGTATATCGGGGTTTGTTTGTTCCACATCGTCACCCGGAAGCAATTCCACAATACGGTCGCAAAGTTCGCCAGTACCACTGCCATTCATTGCCGACACAGGGAAATACTCCTCAAAACCAAGCGAATAAAACTCCATTGCGGTAATAAATTGTGCAGAACCATCTGATTTATTTACCACCAAAAGCACATTTTTTTTACTACTCCGAAGCATACGAGCCACTTCCTCGTCTAAAGCGGTAATTCCCTGCTGTACATCCGTTACGAACAGAATAATATCTGCTTCATCAATAGCCAATTTGGCCTGTTTACGAATTTCCGACTCGAAAATATCATCCGATCCTTCCACATATCCGCCCGTATCAATAAGCGAAAACTCCATGCCGTTCCATTCCGATTTACCGTACTGACGGTCGCGGGTAACGCCACTCTCATCGTCCACAATAGCCGAACGCGATTCGGTCAGACGGTTAAACAAAGTCGATTTGCCGACATTAGGCCGGCCTACAATAGCTACAATTCTTCCCATAAATTTTCTTTCTGCTACGCTAAAAAAGACAACTCCACATCGTGTCCAAAATTCTTAAAACGAGCCACATATTAAAGTACCAGCCCCAAAGAGCAGATACGTAGTTGTAAGTTCTTGGTTTATTGAAGGCGTCTTTATGCGCGTCTTAATTAATCCAAATAACCAAATTGTTTGAGCGAGCCATCACGGTCGCGCCAATCTTTATTCACTTTTGCATACAGTTGCAAGAACACTTTTTTACCAAAAAAAGCCTCCATATCCAAACGAGCCTGCGTGCCCACCCTTTTGAGTGCCTCACCCTTATGGCCAATAATAATGGCCCGCTGACTATCGCGGATCACATGAATAACGGCCATAATTCGGATAATCTTTTCTTCATCCTTAAACTCCTCAATCTCAACCTCCACCGAATACGGAATCTCTTTCTTATAAAACAGCAAAATTTTCTCGCGGATAATCTCCGACACAAAAAAACGCTCCGTCTTATCCGTGAGCGCATCCTTCTCGAAATAAGGCGGCGACACCGGCAGCAATTCAATAATACGTTTGAGTAGTGGCTCCATATTAAAACCCATCAGCGCCGAAGCAGGTAAAATAGCCGCATTGGGCAGACGCTCGCGCCATTTCTCCACCTGTTGCTCCAGAATTTCCTGAGTCGTTTTGTCAATTTTATTGATAATCAGAATCACATTTCCCTCAAAAGCTTGCACCTTCACCAGAAACTCCTCATTCTTATCGACAGTCTCATACACATCAGTCACATAGAGCAATACATCCGCATCTTCCAACGCAGCGTGCGAATTCCGAAGCATACTCTCCTGCAATTTGTACTGCGGTTTCAACACCCCAGGCGTATCCGAATACACAATCTGAAAGTCCTCACCATTAACAATCCCTAAAATCCTATGACGGGTGGTCTGTGCCTTTGAAGTGATAATCGAAATCTTCTCACCAACCAAGGCATTCATCAAGGTCGATTTCCCGACATTCGGATTCCCTACAATATTAACATAACCAGCTTTGTGTTCCATTTCCATTAATTTAGCGCGCAAAATTACGAATACTTTTCCATTTTCCATTGAGAAATAAGTACTTACTTAAGCAATTAATTCACAAGCCGAAAGCATTCCCGCAAATTATTTACGCACCAGAAACACAAAATCGTCCGTCGTAGAACGTTTCATCGTATCCGCATTCATCAGGCTGAAGTTATAGATCACATAATTACAGCAGTACGACTCAATCTTGGAAATATGTGGCCGAATCGTATCCGTTTTATCGCCCAAGTGAATTAGCAAATACGCAGCCCCATTCTGCAAAATATCCGCCGCAAAAGGCGCTTCAAAAATAACACGCGCCGTCTGGAAAGTATCCGCATCCAAAATCACCGGATACGACTTTCCCAACGCCTCAAAACTCATCGACACATCGTCAATCGCATACCTCGCCCGCGAACTCTTCACCAAATCGCGGCCCAAGAAATCCACCACCTGAAACCGAAAACCCTCTGGCGGCGCCGGACAATCCGAACATTCCTGACACGCCCCCCAACACAAAACCCCAGCCAGCAACCACGCCCCGAAGCCCAAACCAAAAAAACTGCGCACCATCATATACATATAGGTATCAAGAACAACCAATCAATTCCCGAAGATAAAACGATAAAATCACAAATAAAGTAAGCCCACCACAAATAAAACATCGCCCAACCGCCCAATCGCGTTGCACACAGCACCATACTGCGCAACAACAAAACCATTCGCAAAAAACAAAGCCAATGAAAAAGAAAAAAAAGAAAAAAAAGAATTAGGAGCGGGAACAAAACTTTTCAAATAAGCCCCGCTGCCGGCTATCCGCTTGTAGTCCTCGCAAACGGGAACGGTGTCACTTGGCTGCTTTAGTATTTAAGTCAAACCACTGTACAAAAGGCAATTCCGCGCGTTGCTGTGGGCTACCGCTACTATCCGGGCTATGCCGTACCCCACTTTCCAAACCCAAGCCGTAGTCAGGCTGAGCAAACCCACCAGTTGGCCTACGGCCATATTACACATTCGCCAAGCCTTCGGCTTGCCTAAAATAACGACTTAGGCCGCTACGACGATACCCTTTTGCCAGTTATTCACAAACAACAAGCGAGGGAGACCTCTCGAAACACGACAACTGTAAGTCTTGCTATATGATTAGAAATGATTTGTTATAATACCACCACCTGAAACACAATATAAGATTTGCCCCATTTGATCTTTCTTCCCCATCTTTTGCATTGAAGCCCAAGAAGCAAAAATTCAAGGCTTAAATGTTTTTAGACCGTCGGATTTCGCAACACGCTGTGATCTTAATTTTTTTTTCATTGGCTATTTAGAGTCTGTTTTTTTAGTTGAGGTCAAGGCGGATTGGATTTTTTAAAGCGGAGTTTACTACTTGTAAATGAGCATTTAAAAAATTCGATCCAACGCAGAGATCGACTAAAAAAAC
>JBDKHP010000361.1:0-4560 GCA_039797645.1 Bacteroidota bacterium | reverse complement strand
TTAGCAGTAGTCCTCGCAACGGGTACGACAACACTTGGCCGCCGTAGTTTTTCAATTGATCGGCAGCACGAACAGCCACGCCGCGCGTGCTGTGGGCTACTTGCCGCGATCCGGGCTAGTTCGGTCGGCAGCTGGGTTTGTAACGCCGTAGGGGTGCTAGGCAAATACTTTATTTTGGCCGATGGCCATGTGGCTCGAAACACAACCCACTATTCGCCCGAAAAAAACAAAGGGGCAAAGCAAAGCTCCACCCCTTAATATTACACATATATTACGTGCAGAATTACATAGCCATCGCTTTCTGAGCATCTTCCAATGTAACCTCACCACCAGCATTACCCCAAGTATTCAACACATAGTTCACCACAGCCTGAGCATCCTCTGCAGTAGTAACTTGTGGAGGCATCACACCCGAAAATTTCTGACCATTTACAACAATATCGCCTTGCGATCCCTTTATAACTTGGTGTAACGCACGGTTTTTATCTGCCAATAAATAATCAGATCCTGCCAAAGGAGGGAATGCACCAGCAATACCCAAACCAGTCTCCTGGTGGCAAACCTGACACTTCTCTTTATAAATCTTCTCACCTGCAGCATAAGGGCTCGCTGAAGCAGGAGCAGCCACAACCTCCTCAACTTTAACTGTTGTGTCTTGAGTTGTTTCCGTAGCACCACCACCACAAGCACCTACCAACACTGTGAAAGCCAGTGCTGACGCAAAAAATAAGATATTCTTTTTCATTGTATCAATGTATTTGTTTATATTATAATACACCACAAAATTACAGTTTTGACACACATAGCAAAATCCTTTATGCACACTTGTTTATTTTGCACTAACTATTTACAGAATGCCGCCTTAACACAAAGCAAATTGCGGCTGTAACTAAGCCACCTACAAGCAAGTCCTATAGGTTAGACAATCACAAACAGCGACACAATTTTTTTATCCTAAATTCACAACTGAATTACCATACGAATACTAACTTTAACAACTTAGCACTTCAAAACAACATTATTAATATAAACCTCAAATACCATGAAAAGAATAATATTCATACTCATGCTCGGGCTTAGCACCCAGTGGTTACTTGCACAATGCGTATCAGGCGATTGCGAAAATGGGAAAGGCAAATTTACATTCAAAAATGGCGACACGTATTCCGGCCAATTTGTTAATGGCAAACGCCAAGGTATAGGCGAAATTGCATTTAGCAACGGAGCTACTTTTATCGGCGAGTTCAACCTAGGTTATCCACAAGGGCGTGGAATTCTCACCTATTCAAACGGATCAAAATACCTAGGCTTCTTTGACAAAGGGCTGCGTTCTGGTTTCGGCGTAAAATACACACAAGAAGGCGAAGTAGAGAGATGTGGATTATGGAAAGAAGGAAAATTGTTGTTCGACCGTGAAGAGGTGTATGTATTACGCAAAATTGGACTCAAAACTGCCAACAATAATCCCAATTCACACCTGCGCATTACCGACAAAGGACTCGTACAAGTAGCCGACGAAGTAGTTGTAGTCGATCCTGAAGTGAAAGTCGAAGACGAAACCCTAGCTCCAGTAATTAGTATAACCTACCCAACCGCCGTTGCAGGCAGAGGATTTAAAGTCGTGAGTAATAGTGAAATAAATGTAAAACCAGGTAAAGAAACAGAAACAATAAAAGGAATTGTAAAAGCCAGTGCAGGTCTTGTCGATTTCCGCATAAACGGGCGGCCTGTTAAAGTAGCAACAGATGGTAGCTTCGCAGAAGAAGTTCGTTTACTCGTCGGAAAAAACGAAATCTTTCTAGTTGCCACCGACACCAAAGCACAACGTACCGAGAAAGTACTCGAACTTACTGCAAGCGGAGCAAACGTACAAGTCGATTTGAATAATAAAAAACTACCACAAGCAATTGTCAATCAAAAACGACTGGCCTTGATAATCGGTAATTCCAATTACCAAGGTATCGGGGCTCTTAAAAATCCAGCAAACGATGTGCGTGCCATGGAAACAGCACTTCGCAGTGTTGGCTTTGATGTAATGAAGTACGAAGACCTCGACCTTAAAGGCACACGCAAGGCAATAGAAAACTTTGGCGCACAGCTGCCTAGTTACGACGCTGCTCTTTTCTTCTACGCTGGCCATGGTATCCAAATAAATGGCACCAATTACATCGTTCCCGTAGATGTCAGTATCGAAAACGAGCAAGATGCGGCATACGAGTGCGTACAAACAAGTCAGATTATTGCAAAAATGGAAGCTGCACAATGTAAAGTAAATATTGTGATTCTCGATGCCTGCCGGAACAATCCGTTTGAACAAACTTGGACAAAATCCGACAAAAGTAGCGGTTTGGCTTCTATCGACGCACCTGCCGATTCTTTTGTTGCATATGCAACTGCACCAGGAACAGTCGCATCAGACGGTGGTGGAGATCATGGACTATATACCCAATATTTACTCAAGAACATTGCAACTCCCGGTGCTCCAATCGAAGAAATATTCAGAAATGTTCGTAAAGGAGTTATTCAGGAATCAAACAAGCAACAGATTCCATGGGATTCGTCTTCGCTCACCGAAGTGTTTAATTTTAAATAAATTCATTTTTAGAAAAAGTTTTAAAGATAAATAGTACAAAAGTTAAACCAAAAGTTGTATTTTTCCGTATCAAAAGAATAAATATAAAACAGCTAATTCTTTACCCAAATACATTAGATATGAGAAAAGTACTCCTTTTGGTTTTACTCAGCTTCCTATGCTTTTATCAGGGTACATTTGCGCAAGAAGTGATAAAACATGAGCAAAAAATGTACATAAACCCTGTTAATAACAGAATTTACCAACATGTGAAACTGCCCGTTTACGTGTTTATCTCGAATACGCCAAACAAACAAGATGCCGTTGGAATGTCGCAAACCGACAACGCGGCTCAGAAAAATGAACTTACTCCTTGCTATTTGGACGGCGAAGGAAAACACACAATTCGTCACGAAGACGAAATTGAGCACCAATCAATCAAGTTTTTTGTTTGGGCAGATGGCACTGCTCCAAAATCTACGGTTGAATTCAAAGGTGCGCAGACTTATAAAAATGCCACAACACGCTTTTATGGTCCTGGACTAACGGTTTCACTGAAAAGTACAGATGCTATTTCTGGAGTCGAACAATTGTATCAATCTGTAAACGCTGTGGCTTACACACCTTACCAGTCTGACATTGACTTTGGTAAAGAAAACGAGTATCTACTCAAATTCTATGCTGCTGACCACGTGGGGAATATGGAAAATGTACACGACTACAAATTTACTGTCGATACATCTACTCCCGAAACAATGCACAAAATTGACGGTTTAGCGCAGAACGATATTATTTGCAAATACACCAAAATTACATTGGAGGCTTCTGATAAGTTATCGGGCGTGGCTAAAACTTTTTACCAACTCGATAATTCAGCTGTGGTTTTATATCCCGGTGGGCCTATCCCCTTGGCTCAACTTACAGACGGAAATCATACACTTACTTACTTTTCGCTTGATAATGTAGGGAATAAAGAGAATGCAAAAGAGTATAAGTTTTATTTAGATAAAGAAGCCCCTGTAACAATACCCGAATTGATAGGCGACCAATACAAAAATGATTTGGCTACCTATGTATCGGGTCGGACAAAAGTTCAACTCACTGCTAGTGACAATAAATCGGGTGTAAAACGAATCACTTACTCTATTGACAACGCTGAATTTCAGGAATACACAGCACCATTTGTTGTTCCTCAGACTGGTGGCGCACACGTAATTCGTTATGTTGCAGAGGACAACATGACAAACAGTAGTTCCGGCGTTACTAGCACAAAGAGCCTTCGGTTGTTTGTAGATATGCGTCCGCCTGTCGCATCGCACCGTTTTAGTGGAGCACAATTTAGCTCCCGCGACACACTGTTTATTCGTGAAGATACCGACTTGAGCTTGTTAGCTACCGACGAAGGTTCAGGTATTCATCACATTGGATACAAAATTGATGGCGGTAACGAGCAAAAATTCGAAAAGCCGATAAATATAACGAAGGAAGGGATGCACAAAGTTACTTATACTGCTTACGATAATGTAAACAATGCACAAACGAAAGAGGTTACTTTTATTGTTGACAATACAGGTCCAGTAATTTACGAACACTTTAGCATTTTACCAATTCGTGTTGAAGCTGGTTTAGATGTATATCCTCCGTACGTTATGATTTTCTTGGCCGCAACTGATGGTGCTACGGGTAGCAAAACGATCTATTACCGTATCAACAATGCTCAGAAAAAAGTGTACAACGGCAATATTGTAGGGTTACCTAAAAACAGCGAAATCACGGTTGATATTGAAGCCGAAGATCAGTTGGGTAACAAGGTTGAAAAATCATTCAAATTTAAGACTGAATAAAAACTATTTGACAGTTTGTTGATAGAAACTCAAATTACAAAGGTGGCCCACAATGGCCACCTTTTTTTGTGGTAGGTAGAATTTGGGCTTATGCAAATGAACCTTTATCATTGGGTGGCAAATTTGTAGGCTTATGTATCGATG
>JBDKHP010000360.1:0-3808 GCA_039797645.1 Bacteroidota bacterium | reverse complement strand
CGACACGCAAACAGATTGAATTGTATCAGCAAGTGGAGGGGGTGCGCTACCGCGAGGATAGTAGCAATGCTTCCTTAAAGTACGTGCGAAATAAGATTCGACATGATATTGTGCCGCGTTTTGAGGATATTTTCGACAATTATTCTGATGCAGTGGTGAAAAACATAGACCGTTTGCGGGAAATTGAAATGGTGTATATGAGTGCGATTGATACGGCGAGGGCTTCGAGCTTGCTTGCGTCGGATACGCAGACGGTGATTTCGATCTCGAAATTAAAACAGCTTTCCCCCTTACGAACTTACCTTTTTGAGTTTCTGAAGCCTTTCGATTTTAGCGCAGCCACGGTGGACGATATTATTTTGGTGCTAGATAGGCAACCCGGGCGGCAGTTTTATTCGCATTCGCACCGATTGATTAAAAATAGAGACGAACTGATTATTGTGCCGCTGGTTGAAGAGGCTGTTGCGTCGGTGTTGGTGAACGAGAATCAGGAGCAAGTTGAGATTAAGCAAGACGATAATAGTTCGCTCAGGCTGCGTTTGAGCCGAATTGCTAAAACCGATGGCTACGAAATTTCGCGCGATAGAAATACGGCGACTCTCGATGCCGATAACTTGTCGTGGCCCTTGGAACTTCGCAGGTGGAATCAGGGCGATTTTTTTTATCCGTTCGGTATGAAGGGGCGTAAATTGGTGAGCGATTATTTTACCGACGAGAAATTCTCATTGCTCCAGAAAGAACAAACTTGGCTGCTTTGCTCTGATTCGCGGGTCGTTTGGATTGTGGGACACAGAACCGACAACCGTTTTAAGGTGGAGGCGCATACGCAAGATTTGCTGGTATTGTCGGTGCTTTGAGTGTTGAAACTGCTTTTTTTACGCGCTTGGGGCTTGACATTGGTTGTGATTTTTTGTAGCTTGGTGGGAACAATCTGAATCTCACCTAAAGGGTTTGCACTATGAAAGACCAACTTGTTACGCTTGCGGTTTTGTCGCAACCAAGAGCCGAAATCCTAAAAGGCCGTCTCGAACTGCTCGGGATAGACACGATGATTGAAAACGAACGGGAGATTTCGCCCGCTTTTCCCAATAGTGCAAAGCTTCTGATTCATGTGGACGATGTAGAAACTGCTTTGCCTGTTGCGCTTCATTTTAAAAAAGAATTGGCAATTTCCGACGAAGAATTCGACTCTCTGAATACGGATGTGAATCTGATTTTGGTACCCGTAGATTTTTCGGCAGCGTCGGCAAACGCGGTGGAATACGCGGTACAGATTGCTGCCAAATTGAACGCCGACATCAAATTATTACATGTGTTTTACGATGCGGCTGTTGCGCCCGTTTCAGCGGTAGATAGTTATGCGTATCATGTGGGGTTTGACGTAGATTTGGTGGAAATAGAAAATTCGGCGCAACGTGAAATGGATCAATTTGTAAAATCTATTAATGCCAAGTTCGATCTCGAAGCTCTCGGTGTGGCTGTTACTTCCGAAATTCTTGGGGGCAGCGTGGAAGATGTGATTATTGACGAGGCAGAAAGCTCGAAAGCCGACCTTATTATTGTGGGAACACAGGGTGTTAAAGAAAATCAAAACGTAATTATTGGTTCTATTGCCTCGTATGTGGTGAACGAAGCCGCAGTTCCGGTGCTTTCTGTTCCTAGTTCGGCGGTATTTAAAGGCTTCCCCGAGGCTACTTCTGTAATGTACGTTACCAATTTTGAAGATACTGACTACCTGACTATCCGCAAACTGATGCGTCTGATGTATCCCTTTGAGCCAAGGCTTTTTTGCGTACACGTAAAAACGTCGGTTGACGACCAATGGGACGAAATTCGGATGGAAAGCCTCAAAGACCACCTCCAGTTGGACTATACAGGCTATGAAATAACCACCCTTATTGTAGAAAAGGAGAATGTACTCGAGGCAATTGAAGAGCTTCAGGAACGCGAGGAAATTCAACTTTTGGCAGTTTCTACGCACCATAAGAGTATTTTTGAAGAACTTTTCAGTCCAGATTTAGCACAAGATATGCTCACACATACATTGAAACCACTTTTGGTAGTACCAGTTTAGACCGATTTTTTTGTATATTTTTTGGCTTAGGGGAAGGCTGCTCGTAGGGAGTGGCCTTTTTTTATGCCCAGACGGAGGGATTTGTTGGCTTAGTAGCCCATTGCTTTGTAAAAGTAACTTTGCACACGGGTGCGGATATTTTGCTGTACCAGCAAATTATTGTCGGCCTTTGGGAAGGTGCGGTTTGTGAGAAATACATAGATCAATTCTCTCTCGGGATCGGCCCAAACCAAGCCACCCGTGAAGCCAGAGTGCCCAAAACTACTCTCGGATGCTAACGCCGAACATGGCCCGCCAGTACCATCGGTGAGTGGTTTGTCGAACCCATAGCCGCGCCTGTTGGCCGCACAATCTTGGCAATGGGTGAATAAATCTAAAGTCTCGGGGCTTATATACTTCTTACCGCCATAGTAACCTTTGTTGGTCCACATATAGAGCAATTTGGCCAAATCGTTGGCATTTCCAAACAAGCCAGCGTGGCCAGAAACCCCACCCATGAGCGCCGACGTAGGGTCGTTTACGTAACCCTTTATCGTCTGGTTACGCCAGTATTTATCCGTTTCTGTGGGCGGACAACGGTACTCTTTCCGTTGTCGCCAGGGCATATAGCAAAGATCCAACCCCATGGGAGCGAAGAACTTTTCGGTTACAAAACTATCCAAACGCTGGTGGGTAATCTGCTGAATCACTTGCTGCATGAGCATAATTCCTAAGTCGCTATATCGGTATTCGGGGCTAAGCAGTGGCGTCTGCACAATTCGCTGAATCATGCTGTCCACATACGAAGTACGTATAAACAGCCTACTAGCCACGGGCGTTCGGAAATCGTCGTGTAAGTAGCGTTGGTAATACTTTGGCGACAGCCGTTTTCCGTGTATCATTGTTTTGTCAATAAACCCGAGGCCGGGCGGTAAGCCCGACTGGTGCAACAACAAATCGCGCAGGGTAATATTTGCCTTATCTGTATCGTGGGTATATTGCAAAAAGTTAGAAAGCGGTGCGTCTATTTGCAACTGGTAACTATCTGTAAGTAACATTGTTGAATTTATTGTCGCTGCAATTTTTGTAATCGAAGCGAGGTCGTACAAGTCGGTATCCACCACCTTATGAGAGGGTGAATACGTGTGGTAGCCATAACTCTTACTGAATACCACATCGCCTTTATAAGCCATAACAATCTGACAACCAGGCATTGCTTTATCTTCTATCGCCTTCAGAATAAGGGTGTCCACCCTAGCAAACCACAGTTTAGAACGCTCGTCGGCGGGGTATTCTGCCGAGTAAGAGAGCCTCGATTTTGTAGAGAAAGCACCTGTTCCAGCCTTGAAGGCAGGGCTACCTACGGGCAATTTTCCATTGCAAGGAATCCCGCCAAAAAGCACCTGAGCAGCAGCTTGTTGCTCCAAACCACCGTCGGCATGTGCCACCATGATTACCTTCGCTTTGGATCCCTTGAAATAACGCATCGAATACGGACTCGCAAACGACACCACTACTACATTCGTTTTGGCCACCAAAGCCTCAATAAAATTCAGACTCCGTTTTGTAATCCCGTATTGTGCCGACTGGCTCAAACTGGGCTGATGCAAGCCAATAATCACCCGATCGTATTTCCTCAGTTTCGCCACAAGCGCATTAAAAACCTCTGGCCCTGCAAATTTGTTGATCTGGTAAGAATCTATCACCCTATATTTGTTCACCTGTTGCTGAAACACAGTGATACCACTTGCCCCA
>JBDKHP010000359.1:0-3968 GCA_039797645.1 Bacteroidota bacterium | reverse complement strand
CAGCGGGGCAATTCAATTCAAACAGTCTTTGTCTTAATCCTTGTTTTAGTGGAAGTGGTTCTCTGACAAAGTACAAGAAAGTATTGACAGCCTCAAAAAGTTCATGTCTTAATCCTTGTTTTAGTGGAAGTGGTTCTCTGACTCATGTGATAGGTAATTTACTGGTTTTAAGGCACTTAATTCTCCAAAAGTGCCAAGAAACGTATAATTGCTCTCAAAAATACGCCATTTTTTGAGGGGTGCAAAAGTACAGTAAAAAAACATCATATCCAAATTTAAAAATTTACGTTTTCAAAGAACACCTTTATCAGCAGCTAAGATAACACAAATCCGACAAATCCCTGCACAAATCCCACAAAATTCCGCCCTAAACCCTAGGTTGTTTTATTAGCACCGAAACCGTTTGTCCGAGTTTATCCTTATGTTTTGTTTCAGCAGTATCAAACCAAACCGCATCTCCCACAGTCAAAATACCTGGTTGCCAGAGTGTTTGCATCCGAAAATAAAACGACTTCCCCCCAGTCCCCGTCACAAAACCATCGCCCTTCTCGCCCTCGTGAAGCAATTTCGCAACCCTACCCTCCAGCATAAATTCAGGCTTATGCCGCACCAGCCCCACCAAACACGCACGCAAGCTATGCGCATTGGGCGGCAAACAATCCCTATAAACCCCTGAATGTTTCATTGGCCAGCCTTTTTTTACCCTAGTAGCATCCACAAAAGCCAAAATTTCATGTCGAAGCCCCCCAGGAAGCTTGGCCAGAGCAATCCACGAAGCAATATCTTCCAGTACCGCAAGTTTAAACTCCCACGCATCAGCACACAAAGCCGCCTTAGCCAAAAAAAACACCTCAGCCGCAGGCTGTTGCAAAGCCCTATGGCATTTAGCAATTTCGTGCCAATGGTAAAACTTATACAAAAACGACGGAATTTGCGCAAAACGCCGCAACGCCTCCGCAGGCACACCCAGCACCAACAAAGCCAAAGCCCACCTACGCCAAACCCACTGCAACGACTCCTTACCCACAGCCTCTTGCTGAATACCCCTCGCGCACAAATTCCCCGTAAGCTCATGCGCCCCCACGTGCGCGGTCCATTTCGTCGCCGCCAAATAAAACCGTTCAGCAGGCGGCATCGAATCCGTGTCCGAAATCGGCAATTTATGAATCGCCGTTTTTGCAATCGCATATAAATAGCCCTCCAGCCATTCGTTTCGCAACGGTTCGCACACCACCAACCTCCGCAGCAAAGCCATCAGCAACATAAACCCAGAATTATCTGGCAACGGAAACAAATTACACAAGCGTTCCACCCACCCAAGAGCCGACTCCAAAGTATTTCGCGACGGCATTTTTACCCAGTAAACATCCTTAGCCAACCATTGCCACCACACCCAAACCAATTGCGAACCCGCAAAGCCCACCCGAACCTCCGAATACCCTAACCTAATGGTAGCCAGCACATAAGCCACCGCCGCATCAGCCTTCTCCAACTTCCGCAAAGCCAGCAACACATTTCCCAACACATTATCCGACACGATTTCCGCTCTCCCAAACCGCGTATGAATATCCGTTTTGTAATACACCCGAATACCCTCCCAATCTTTCGCCTCTCGCAAAGATTTTAGTTTACCCGACACTTCTAAAATAGTTGTCATAATTTACATTTATTAATGTAAACTAAGAAAAAAAACAATTTAAACTTCATAAAAATAATAAAATTTACACAAATCATTTCATACACCAGAAAAAAAGCAATAGATAATGAAAAAAAAATAAAAAGAAAAAAAATAAAGATTAGGAGCGGGAGCAAAACTTTTCAAATAAGCCCCGCTGCCGGCTATCCGCTTGTAGTCCTCGCGTTCGGGAACGAAATCAACAGGAAGCCATTGTATTTCAGTCGAACCCCATCAGCTTGCTGCCGCCGCGTCACACCGCTGTGGGCTACCGCTACTATCCGGGCTAGACCGTGCTGCTGTTTTTCAATCCCACGCCATAATCTCGCAATAACCTCGAATTGCTTGGCCTACGGCCATGTGGCGATAAGCGTAGCGGCAGACGCCATTTGTGCATCAGTAAATTCGCCCAAGACCCGACAGGTTTTAAAAACCTGTCGGGTCTCACACGCGCCAGCAGCGCACGCGCCAGCCAAATCCCCACTCGAGGGTTGGCCGAAGGCCGGGGAGCTTGCCCCAAGTAGCACAAATATCTGAAATTAAGCATTTTGCTATAGAACAGCGCATCGCCCAAGACCCGACAGGTTTTAAAAACCTGTCGGGTCTCACACGCGCAAGCCAATTCCCCACCCCTCGAGATGGGATTTGGCTGACGCACAATTAGTGTCTGGCACTATGGATGCGCCCCATGGCCGTAGGCCAACTGGCACGTTCGCCCCGCACACCTACGGCGTAGAATTGAAAAGCAGCAGCACGGTCTAGCCCGGATAGTAGCGGTAGCCCACAGCAACGCGCGGAATCGCCTTTTGTACAGCCACTCGACTGAAATACAAACGCGCCCAAGTGATTTCGTACCCGTTTGCGAGGACTACAAGCGGATAGCCGGCAGCGGGGTTTATACAATGAGTTTTGCTCCCGCTCCTAAATATTATTTTTTTTATTTATCCATTTATTTATAGTTTTTTACACAAAAAGTGTATTTTGTTCCCCCGCAATCCACTCCCAGTCTATCGACTGACCTACCACGCGCATCGCCCGAATATCGTCGGCAGCTATCGGAAGCACAATAATACTGTCTTGGTTCTCATAAATTTCGTTTACCGCCGCAATTTTTTCGCAAATATCTTTAAAAATTTTTCGGTCGGTATCCGCCACAAATACCGACTTTTGTACCCTTACGCAGCCCTTTCGCAAAAGATATTTGGCCAGCAAACGCCGCACTTTATTGTCTTCGATGTCGTAGAGCACAAAAAATGTCATAGAAGTGGGTTTTTTCTGGAAAGTATTGAAAACGTCGATAATACGGTCGAGTCGCGCACGAAGATCGGGTAAATCATCAAAAGTTGCTGGCAGGTTCGCAGGCTTGTTTCCGCTGATTCCTGCCCGTTTCATGGCGCGTATGCGGAATACAAATTCTTCGTCGGGTGTCATAAATCGGCCAAAAGTTCACGAACCATCAGATACACCAAGTCGCACAACTCAGCATGACTCCCGTTTTTTGTCGATTTTACAAGCGAATATCCTTTTTTTCCGTAGAAAACATTCATTTCGGCCCATTTATTCTGGTAGCCAAAAGTTAATTGACTTCCAAATTGGATAGCCCGCGTGTCGCGCAATTCAATGCCATACGTCATTAGGCGTTCGCGGATTAATTCCAGCAACACATCTACTTCTTTGGGCGCGGCGAAGGTTTTTTTTGGCGGGTCAATTCGTTTACGTTCAGTAAATTGGGCTTTTATTTCGGCGAAAATATCTACCGAAAGTGCTGGTTTTTCTATGGGAACGATGTCTTTCTTAGGGCGAAAATCCAATTCAAAAACTTGTTGAAATTCGTCTGAATTTTCAAAATTTACAAAATTTTCCATTTGTACAGCCTCAGCATTTGGGTTGAAATAAGCCTCTGTGTCCGCCGAAAGGAAACAAGCCCTAGAGACGTCGCAAGTACGGGTGTCTATCAGCCCTTGTATATTGTGCAGTAAACCAAATTGTTCTGCAAAATGTTTGTAAAAAACGGCATATTTTGTGCCATCAAAACAGCGTTCGTTCAATCGGAAGAAGAGTTTAAGCCCGTCGCCACCCGGCGAAGCGAAGAGAAGTTCCACACGGTCGTCGGTGCTTAATTTCTCTTTGAGGGTGTTCATATCTATCTGCGCATTAGCCACATGGTCTATGTCGAGAATAAAATAATCGGTTGCAGCAAAATTGGTTTTGTTTCGGTACGCCGGATTGAACCGCGCTGCCACCACATAGGGCAATTGTAATTTGAGTGCCTTGTATCTGGCCAAATCTAATT
>JBDKHP010000358.1:0-4270 GCA_039797645.1 Bacteroidota bacterium | reverse complement strand
CACCGACTATTCGTTTTCGGTAAGCGCACAAGACGCCACCGGAAATACGGCAGCAAACAATCCGATTGTGGTAACGGCCAAAACAATTGCAGACACCCAAGCCCCCACAGATTTTACGGCCACAGTAGGTATCGTAACCTCCAACAATGTCGAATTGCTACTCAATGCCACCGACAACTCTGGCGCAGTGACCTACACAATCCGCTACGGCACAACTACGGTGGACGTAGCCGGAAAATCTGCCGAACAAACGTCCTACAAAGTGAGCGGACTCACAGCCGCTACGGCCTATAGTTTCAGCATCACAGCGAAAGACGCCGTTGGCAACACCGCCAGCAACAGTCCGATTGTACTCGACGCCACCACCAAGGCAGGCGCTTTGGGCAACGATTGTTTCGGAAAGGCCACTGAATCAGCCGAAGGCGATGCATTTGCACAAGGCTATAAATTCAGTTTTGTAAGCCAAGGCAGCGATGTACTGGTCACATTCGAGTTGCTCGACACCAAAGTGGGACTCGTAGCATTCCTCTTCGACCGCACCAATGGTTTCGCCGAAACCCAAATGACAAACACCGCAGGCAACGTATTCACCACCACCCTGAGCAACAAAACAGCGGGTTCGGTACTTACCCTTGCCTGCAAATTCGCCTACGCCGGAGGCTTGGCCGTAACCCGAGATTTCAGCTACACCGTGGGCAACAATTGCGAATCGAGCCCAAGCATGGCAGTTACCGCCACCAGCCTGACGCTCTTGGCCACAAATGCCGCCAGCAAAACCTTCGACATTCTATCCAACGTAAGCTGGACAGTAGAATCCGATCAGCCTTGGTTAAGCCTCGATAAAGCAAGCGGTAGCAACAACGCAACCGTGACACTTTCGGCCACAGCGAACCCGAATACCACCGCCCGAAATGCCCAGATTCTGGTAAAATCGGCAGGATTAACCACCCAAACCATCGCTGTGACGCAAATCGCAGCCGTACCCACTTCCGAATGCAGTGGCGCAGCCGTCGAATCGCAAGATGGCCAAGCCTTTACCCTCGGGTACAAATACGAATTCGCGACATCGGGCAACAACGTTACCGTACAGTTCGAACTCCTCGACGCAAAAGATGGACTGGTAGCCTACCTTTTCAACAAAACCAGCGGTTTTGCCGAAATCGCAATGACCCATGTAGCCGGTTCTAAATTCGAGGCGACGCTGCAAAACCAAACCCTCGGTGCAACAATCACCGTAGCCTGTAAGTTCGCCTATGCCAACGGTTTATCTGTCACCAAAGACCTTACCTACACCGTCGGTAAAGATTGTTCCGTCGCAAAAACCTTAACTTTAGCCCTAACAGCAATCAACCTGGAAGCCACTGCCGACACAAAATCTTTCGACATCACATCCGACACCGATTGGAGCATCACCAGCGACCAAACGTGGCTCACAATCGACAAAAGCACAGGATCACACAACGACAAAATCACCGTTTCCGCGCCAGAAAACCCAAGTTCTGCATCACGTGTGGCAACCGTCACCGTAGCAGGCACAGGCGTTTCGGCCAAGACAATCACAGTAACACAAAGCGGTAAAATTGCCACAGCCACCGAAATTGCAGCAGCAGCAATCAAACTATACCCCAACCCCGTGGTGTCCGAACTCCAAATCGACGGACTAGAACCGCACACGCAGCTTTCAATATTCGATCTCAACGGCAAATGCTTACACCGAACCGAAGCCAATTCGACAAGCACAAGCATCAATGTATCCGCACTCACCAAAGGCGTGTATTACATTCGCGTATCAAAACCGAACAGCATTGCATTTGCAAAATTTATTAAGGAATAAGTAGTTTTATTTGGATTTGTCGGCTCCGTAGGTTATCGCGACCTACGGGGCTTTTTTTTGCGCTTTGGAATGGAATTTTTCAAAAAAACACCCAAACACTAAAAAAAACAGAGAGAGAAAAAATAAGGATTTGGAGCGGGAGCGAAACACTACTTATATACGGCGGCTGCCGGCTATCCGCTTGTAGTCCTCGCTGGAGGGTACGAAATCATTAGGCCGCCCGTGTATTCCAATCCAAACCTTTCATTAACTGACACTTCCGCTCACCAGCTGTGGGCTACCGCTACTATCCGGGCTAGACCGAACGGCAGCACCCTTTGTAACGCCGTAGGTACGCGGGGCAAACACTTTACTTTGGCCTACGGCCATGTGGCGTTATCGTACGCCAAGCCTACGGCTTGGCTAGAAGTTAGGAACACTGAAAAGTACGCAATATATTAGTCGGATAACTTATGTGCTTATCATTTTTGTAGTTGTGGCAACTCCGAAAAGTTTTTTAAGCACAAATTCCACAAATTTCAACAATCAGTAATTCAGTTTGTTACAAATTAAAAAAGCACTTTTTCTACGAAAAAACACTTTTCGGAGTAGGCTCAGTTATAGAAGTAAAAAATATTTTAGCGGAATAACTACAATCTCATTATGAAATTCAATTTCATTTATTTTTGAATTAATAATAATTCCATATTTATATTTTATTCTACTTTTTGAAATTTGCTTTGTTGTATTTTTATTTATTCCAATCTCCAAAAGTATTGGATTTGGAAGTGTTTCAATAATTAAATCAGGATTTTTTTCTTCTTTTGAAGATGAGAATGAAACAAGATGTCGATCCCTGAAAATGCGTTTTAAGTAAAGGACAACTGTATCTTCTAACATTTTTGCGTAAATATCTTTATCCGCATTTGAAAGAGGTGATAATATTGTCTTTCGTATAGACGGTGACATGAAAAAATATTTTTTTGTTTTATTAATTTTACCATCAATACCACCAAATGGGTATAGCATATTTAAAAGTTCCGCTTTTTCAAGAAGATCTAAATTTTCATTAATTTCTGCTTGCGAAATACCAATACTCTGACTGAGTGTTTGAATATTTATCTCATCAGATGCCGCAAGTCGGTTTAAAATTTTTTCCGAATACTGAGGGTTTAATTTGTTTCCTGTCAGTTTTGGCATGTCTTCGTATATAACTCTTCTTACTAAATCTAAAATAAATCTATTAATATGTTCTTTGTTTTGTTCTAAACTAAATCGCGTGATATTATGATAAACAATATAGTCTGAAATTCGATTTTCAATGTCATCAATTTTCGATATATAATTATCTAAATCTGGTTGAATTATTTTAAAATTATGAAATAGTTCAGCTGCATTTTCCGATTGTAACAGAATATTTTGTAATGCTTGCCTTTCACCTATTTCTACGGTATTGAGATGCGTAAGGCCAATGTATTCTCTAAAACTAAGCGGATACACATGTTGAATAAGCATACGTGTTACTAAATCTGCTGTCGATTGTAATAATAGAGCTGAACTTCCTGTTGCAATAACAAAAGACGATAAAAATAAATCGAATAGAATTTTTAAATCGCTTGCCCAATTTGGGTCTTCGTGAACTTCATCAAATAACAAAACGATTTTTTCTTTATAAGACCAAAGCTTACCATCAGCAAAATACTTCTCAAAACCTTTGTGTATTTCTCTTACACCTATATTGTAATTTCTCAAATCGCCGAGATGAAAAAAGAAAACATTCGTAGTGTGATTTTTATAAATATAGTCAGCCGATTGCCAAAGCAATGTTGTTTTTCCAACACCACGCAAGCCTGCAAGCCCCATCATTCTAATTGCACTTTTCCTCTCAAAATAGTTATTCGATATATCTTTTATTTCATCAAAAATTTCCCTAGGCTTATAATCGGTCGTATTTAAAACAGGGTGCAATAAATTTGCTTCTATTTTTTCAGCCGTAAGTTTTGAGTTTTCTAATATTTGTTGAAGTTCTTCTTTCATTTTTGTTATAGATATTTAATTCTATACTTATCCCTGTATTTTAAAGAATTGCTAGATAATAAAATCTCGCAACAAATCTACAAATATTAATTGTTACGATTCCAAAGTCTTTCAAGAGCTTCTTTTTTTGTTGAACCTCTGTAAGATTGAAGGATGGTGCAGCCATTAAACCATTTTCGATCCTCATCACAACAAAATAGCTCCTCGACATTTCCATCTGTAAATCGAACGATGTATCGCTGAGAGTCATCTGCGCCATTATATGTTGTAGCCCATTTATCTTCCAAGCTTTTAACATATTTCATTCTAATTCTATTGGGCGATTATGGAGTGTCGTGTTCTGTTTTTGTATTGAGGGTTTATAGACGGACTCCGTTAGGGTGAATACTGATTTCGGCATCGTGGTTTGTTTGTGCTTCC
>JBDKHP010000357.1:0-5745 GCA_039797645.1 Bacteroidota bacterium | reverse complement strand
TCTTTACACAGGTTTTGTGTGAGCACCAAGCCTTTAGCTGTATTTTCTAACCCAATAAAACCATAATCGCGTCCCATCATCACGAGCCCCATTCGTTCCCCTATAAATTTAGGATTCGGAGTAAATTGTAGTTTTACAGTTGCCGAAAACTTATTAGCGGGTGTTTTTTGGAGTAGTAAATTGGGAACATCCCAAAGGTTTTTCCAACTCGAATCTAAGGCTGCTGCGTACAAGCGCGCAAAGCCTTTGTCGGCAGCCAAATAGATCCAAGTTTCTTTGGGATTTGCATGCCACTGCCACTGTGGAGCAAGCGTAAGTGCATTGAATTCGTCTGACTCTTGCGGATTACAAATTGGGAACTCGCCACCAACATCTGGTTTTTTGTGCCGAAGCACGGGCTGGCCGCAACCATCACCATCTGGATCGTCGCCAATTACTGGCCAATCTTTTTTCCAAACCATGGGTTGGAGGTGAACAATACGTCCGTAAGGGCCAACGTCCTGAAAATGCAAGAACCAGTCTTCGCCAGTTGTTGTGCTTACCCAAGCTCCCTGGTGGGGGCCGTTGATTGCCGTTTTGCCTTGGGCTAATACTATTTTGTATTCATACGGGCCATACACGTTTTTAGACCGCATCGCCAATTGCCAGCCAGTGGGTACACCACCTGCGGGAGCGAATATATAATACCAATCTCCTTTTTTGTAGAATTTAGAACCTTCTATGGTCTCGTTATTCTCGTGACCGTCAAAAATAATCCGCGAGGGGCTAATTGCTTCGCAAGTAATGGGGTCGATTTCGAAAATACTCAGTATGCTTTTTAGCCCTGCGCGGCTACCAGCCCAGCCATGCACAACGTAGGCTTTACCGTCGGTATCCCAAAGCGGACACGCATCTATATTCCCTTTGGCAGCTTTTATTAATTTGAGTGGCGACCAAGGTCCTTCGGCTTTTGGGGCTTTTGTCATATAAATACCAAAGTCGGGGTCGCCAAAGAAAATGTAAAATTCGTTGTTGTGGAAACGAATACTGGGTGCCCAAACGCCATTTCCGTGTTGTGGTTTCTGGAATACTGCGGTCGGAATCAAAGCATTTGGTATTGCTGCCGAAATGATTGTCCAGTTTACCAAATCTTTAGATTGGAGAATTTGTAAGCCCGGAATGCAATTGAAGCTAGAAGATACCATGTAAAAGTTGTCGCCTGCTGCACAAACATCGGGGTCCGAGTAGTCGGCGTAAATGATTGGGTTTTGGTAGCTGCCGTCGCCCTTGTCGGGCTGCCAAACTTTCGAGACGTATTGTTGCGCCGATTGCTGGCAGAAGCTGTAGGTCGTGAATAGAATCGAAGTAAATACTAAAAGAAATCTCAGTCGTAATTGCGTCATTGCTCCATATTTATAGGTGTATAATTCTTGAATTGTGCGCGTTTGAGTCAGGGTTTACTTGGCCTGCGCCACAATATTTGCTTATTTCCCAAAATTAGTGAAGCTTAGAATGTTCCGTGTGGATTTTCTGACGAGATATGTGGATTATTTAGAACGATGGTATGAGTGGTTATTCAGATATAGCCAGTTTGAGTTCGAATGTGGTTTTGTGGTGAATTTGGCCATTGAGTACGATTTCGAGTTGGTGTGTGCCGGGGTAATAGGTGCGTGTGCTTATTGGGCGGAAGCTGTGTTTTTTTGAAAACAATTTGCTGGTATCGGTGAGTTCTGTTTCGGAAATGAAGAAGGTCTTGGGGTGGGTGCTGCCGTTTTTTCTGACAAAACTGATGCGGTATTCCAAGCGAATTTTTTGTGTTTTACCTTTCTCAGTGGTAATTAGGAACGAAAAGTTTAGGTCGTCGCCAATTTGTACGTTTTGGGGAATTTGAATTTCTGTGATACTTAACGTGGGTGCAGGTGCGAAATTAAACAAAGCCATGGCTTGCAAATTTCCTTTTTTGAGTAGCGTGCGGAGTGCGTGCTTCACCAGACGGTCGGTATTGGGCGAATGGCCGATCCATTGTGCGGCGAGTTGGAGTACCAATGCGGGGTGGGTTTTACTGATGTCGTTTAGGTTGTTGGCTACGCTACGGCGTACGTATTGGGAGGTGTCGTGCCGTAGGGCTGTGATGATGGGGAGTATGGGCGATGGGTCGAGTTGGAATTGTTTGATGGCGATGCCCCAGGGTAGCACTGGGCGGCAGCCTTCGGTGGCTAGGCGACGGACGTGTTCGCTGGGGTGTTGTGTCCAGCTTTGGAGCTGTTGCATGGTTTGCGGATAGGTGAGTATGAAGGGGCGTATTGCGAATTCGGCTGTGCCGTGTTGGGTGAATATTTCGAGGGCGGCGATGGATGCGTCGTAGTGTGCGAGTCCGTATTCTGATACAAATTCGCATAGACAGAGGTTGCAAAATCCTTCGTATTTGCCCACGGAGGCGACCAATATTTGGAGTGCTTCGGGGTAATCTGGTGGGAGGAATTTTGCCAAAGTTCGGGTGAGTTTTAGCATTCGTTGCTTGAGTTCGAGCGTTGGCCAAGGTGTCTGAAGTAGGGTCGTTGTGAATTTTTGGGGATCGAAATTGTGATTTGCTTGGTGTATGCTTTGGGCAAAGTTGTGGATTTGGGCGGGGTTGAGAAGTTTGTCTTTTAGCAGTGTGGCCATGGTTTTTTTTGCAAGGTAGGGATTTTGGACGAATTGTGTGGCGTTTTGCTACATGGCCATCGGCCAAAGTAAAGATTTTGCCTTGGGTACCTACGGCGTAGCAAATGGTGCAGCCGCCTCAACTAGCCCGGATCGCGGCAAGTAGCCCACAGCATGTGTGGAGTGGCCGTTTGTACCGTACTCAAATTGAAAACTTAGGCGGCCAAGTGGTGTCGTTCCCGTTGCGAGGACTACTGCTAAGAGCCGGTAGCCGCCATTACAAATATTGTTGAGTTACAGCTCCTTATCCTTATTTTTTTTATTTATTACTTTGTATTGCGGTCGCTTTGTGGTTTTATTTGCTGCTCATAAATCGCCAGCCTTCTGCTGTTTTGAGTCGGGCTTTGGGGTTGTAGGCGTGGGCGAGAAGAAGGTTTGTGCTGAGGCTAATGCCGATATTGATGCCGATGCTTTGGTTTTGGGTGAGCGCCTGGGACTCGCTTACACGGGTGATGCCCCACAGACTGCCTAGGGTGATGCCGAGTTTGCTGAAGCTTTGCCATAGCATTCGCCCGGGGCTGATGCGGCTTAGGGCTGTGATGTCGCGGGTGCGGATTTCGAGTGTTTGGCGGTGGTGGAAGAGGCTCTTGCGGTAGCTTATTGTGAGGCTGCTGTCGGTGAGGCTGGTGAGGTTTCCGCTTCGGGTTTCGGCTTGGCCAAGATAGCCACTGAATTGTACAACGAGCTGATTGTCTGGGTATATATATTTTAGTTCTTGGGTATGTTGATTGATGCAAACGAGGCTGTTTTGTGCTACGGTGTGGCTTGCTATGCTTAGAATTAGGGCTAGTAGAAGGATGGTTTTATTCATAAATGGTGATGGTTTTGGACTTCTTATGTGCGGCGATGCCTGTGTACAAACTTACGATGATTGTGGCTAATAGCGAAATTAGTAAGGGGAAACCAAGGGTGGAGTACCAATATAGTGGCAATCGGATGTCGGCGTGTTGGTACCAAAGCCCGAGGATGATGCGAGATAGCGGCCATGTGCTGAGTGTGAATGTGAGGAGCCATGGGAGGATTTGTGCGGTGAGTAGTTGTATGATTTGGGTATTGCTGCTGCCTAACATTTTGCGAATACTAATGGATTTCTGGTGCTGACTGACGATATAGCTTGTGAGCCCGAAGAGGCCGAGGATGGCAATGATAAAGGCGAGGGTTGCAGAGATAAGAAAAAATGTAAACAGTGTTTCTTCTTTTTGGTAGTATTTGGCCATTTGGCTGATGAGTGGTTTTATTTCGAGTGGGTAGCCGGGGAAAAAATACTGGTTTATTTTGCAAATTTCGGTGTAGGGAATGGGGGTGTTGGGTTTTAGTTTGAGGGTAATCTCGCGGGTTCGTTGGGATTGAAGGGTATAAACCATTGGCTCGATTGCCTTGTTGGGGTCATCGTAACTGAAATTTTCAATGACGCCGACGATCTTTCCTTTGAGATCGAAATTGGTAAAAAGGGTGTCGGTTAGGGAATTTTGGCCTATTAGTTCGGCTGCTGCCCGGTTTACTACAAATTCTTTTATGTTGGTAGTTGTCTGTTTTTTGCTAAAAAATTGTCCGGAAATGAGTTTTAGGTTCAATATGTTCAGAAAATCGCTGCTTACGGAAGTGAAATTCATGGGTAGTTGTGTTGTGTCGTCGCTATGTTTGTAAAACATAAAACGGATGTGTGGTTGTGATGGGAGCCCTGTGGTGTAGGTCATGAGCAGACTCTGGGGAAGTGAACGGAGTGAGTCGGCAAAGAGTTTGGCTTGCGGACTGTCGGGGCTTGTTGTCTCTGGGGAGTTGATGAGTACGATTTGTTCGGTGTTGTGGGCGGTAGTTTGCGTTTTGAGTGTGTGTACTTGCAGCCAAAGTGCCCATGCGAATATGGCCAATAGGCTGGCCGTAAAAAACTGGATTGCAACCAGAAACTGCCGCATGATTGTGGAGCTTTCGGTGCGAATATTCCCCGAAGTACGGAGTTTGAATTTTGGTGTGAGAAAATTCATAACCTTGGGCTTGGTGAGTTTCACGGCGGGTATTATGCCAGATATGATTCCTACTAATATACTCATTAATGGTATGAATAGCAATGATATACACGCAGTGGTAAGGCTGCGGTGCATGGTGAAAGAGACTTCTGTTTGTAGAATTGGGTTGAGTATGAAAATGCCAATATCCACAATTCCTAAGGCTGCTACCACTGAAATGATGGAAATGAAAACGGCTTCGATAAGGAATTGCCCTATAAGCTGGGGGTTGTTTGCTCCCATTACTTTGCGCAAACCTACTTCTTGAATGCGCTTCTGGTTTCGGGCAGCCGAAAGATTCACAAAGTTGATGCAGGATAAGGCTAACACGGAAATGGCGACGTACAAAAGGTAGTTTAAGTGTGAGGCTTCGGCTGGTTCGTGGAACTGATAACTGTGGGTGTTGTCGAAATGCACGTCTGGAAGCGGTTCGGCTTGGTACTGTATTCCTATTTTAATATTCTTTTTTTGAACCCACTTTGGCATGGCGGTGTCTGCCCATTGCGTCAATGCGTTCCGAAAACTGTCAGTATATTCGGGCGATTGGAGTTTCACGTAGGTGTACACAAATATCCGTAACCAATCGGGATCTTTATCTGGGTTTTTAATTAGTTTGCGGAGGGAGCGTACGATTTCGGGGCGGAGGTCGGATTTTCGTGAATTGAGCTGATAGACTCCCGAGATATGGAGGGTATCTTTGCCCACAACTACGGTTTTACCAAAGGCCGAAGTTTCGGGAAATAGATTTTTTGCGAGATCTTCGGAAATCGCGCAATGCAGCGTGTCGGCTAGGGCTGAAGCTGGTGAGCCTTCGCTAAACTGAAAGTCGAAAATGCTGAAAAAGCTGGAATCTGCATAGATCATTTTGTTGGTATGGAAAATACCATGCTTCGATCTGATGTTCTGTGGTATAAACCATGTGTGCCTTGTGGCCGATTTTACTTGGGGAAAATTCGTCTGTAAAAAATCGGCAAGCGGATAATTTGTTATTGCGACATGATCTGAACTTTTTTCAAAAATAAGGTGTTGGTTAATCCGAAAAATAGATTGGGCGTCG
>JBDKHP010000356.1:0-3408 GCA_039797645.1 Bacteroidota bacterium | reverse complement strand
TCGGTTATGTGGGTGTTTGTTTGTGCTGACGGGACTGTGTGTGGTGGTAAGGGACGTGGTTTAGCCAAGCCGTAGGCTTGGGGTACGATAACGCCCCATGGCCATCGGCCAACTGAAAGTGCTTGCCCCGCGTACCTACGGCTTTACAAAGGGTGCTGCCAATCGGTCTAGCCCGGATAGTAGCGGTAGCCCACAGCTGGCGAGTGGGAGTGTCAGTTTGTGACGGGGCTGAATTGGAATACACGGGCGGCCTACTGATTTCGTTCCCTCCAGCGAGGACTACAAGCGGATAGCCGGCAGCAGTCGTATATAAGTACTGTTTCGTTCCCGCTCCTAAATATTTTTATTTTTTTTGTTTTTTTCGTCGGAATTTGTCTCTTGGGTCAATTTATTGGGTGTTTTTGAACAATATGGCGTAGGGTTTTGTGTTT
This sequence comes from Bacteroidota bacterium, assembly GCA_039797645.1. Taxonomy (GTDB): domain Bacteria; phylum Bacteroidota; class Bacteroidia; order Bacteroidales; family JBDKHP01; genus JBDKHP01. The sequence goes on along the minus strand of JBDKHP010000356.1, from coordinate 2,977 downwards.
TCGGTTTTCGGTTGGGGCTTTGGCTTTGGGTATATTTGAGGAAATGGATTTTTGCTTCTGGGCACAGAAGCTTGTTTGCAATCTGAAATTTATTTTGATACCAGAGATATGTGATTTTAATGAGTAGGCTCACAATCTTAAACAAAGCAAAACCCTAAAAATTATGAAAAAATTATTCTTCTTCTTGTCCTTCTTGCTGTTTTCGACAGCCGTTTGGGCGCAATCTGTTAGCATCGGCGAATATGGCGGTTGGGTGGAATCTGCGTTTGTGCAGTGGCAAGCTGTGGCGAATGCGGATAGTTACAATGTGTATTATTCGGGCGAGGGTGTTGTGAATCAGAAGATTGACAATCAGTTGATTCGGAATTATGGCACGTTTTTTCGCGCCGATGCGATTGGCTTGAAGGCGGGGACTTATACCTTGAGCATTGCGCCCGTGGTGGCTGGTGCGGAGATTGCAGCGACGCAGACGGCGGCGATGACGGTGGTGGCTAACGACCGGACGGGCTTTGCTTTCGCAAACGGACGCGTGCCGGGGGCGTACAAGGCCGATGGTACGCCCAAGAGCGGTGCGGTGATTTTGTACATCACGGAGAAGACGAAAAACACGATTTCGATGGATGTGACGGGGGCAAATGCGAATCCGTGTGTGGGTTTGCAGGCGATTTTGGATGGTTACAAAAAGGGTAAGGATTTGCGTCCGCTTATTGTGCGGATGGTGGGGCAGATTACGGATTTGAGCGTGATGCTCAACGGCGATATTGTGATCGAAAATAACAACAATGCCGCAAGTTTTATCACAATGGAAGGTGTAGGCAAGGATGCCGTGGCCGACGGTTGGGGTATTCGCATTAAAGGTGCGTCGAACGTCGAGGTGCGGAATATTGGCACGATGAATTGCAACAGCGACGAGGGCGATAATATTGGTTTGCAGCAAGATAACGATTATATTTGGGTGCATCACTGCGATTTGTTTTACGGCGATGCGGGTAGCGACGCCGATCAGATTAAGGGCGATGGTGCGTTGGATTGTAAAAAATCGACCTACGTGACGTTTTCCTACAACCACTTTTGGGATTCGGGCAAGTGCAATTTGTTGGGTCTGAGCGAGGGTACGACTGACGGTTTGTACATTACGTACCACCACAATTGGTACGATCATTCGGACTCGCGTCACCCGAGGGTGCGCTATTATTCGGCCCACGTCTATAACAATTTTTACGACGGAAATGCCAAATATGGCGTCGGTTCTACCTTGGGTTCGTCGGTTTTTGTGGAGGCCAATTACTTCCGCAATTGCAAGTACCCGATGCTTACTTCGATGCAAGGTTCTGACGTGTTTAACACGACCACAAATACAAACGATTACACAGATATGCCGACTTTCTCGAAAGAAAACGGGGGTACGATCAAGGCTTTTGGCAATTTCATGACGGGCGAGCACCGTTTTGCGGCCTATAATAACGGTACAACGCCCAATTCGATGGTAGATTTCGATGCTTATGTGGCCGCTACACGCACCGAAGCTGTGCCAAGTTCGGTGGTTTCGGCACGCGGAGCGAGTGCGTACAACAACTTCGACACGAATGCTGGGGTGATGTATGCCTACACGCCGCAAACACCTGAAGATGCGATGAATAAAGTGAAAAAAAATGCAGGTCGTGTGCAGGGTGGCGACTTTGTGTGGGCTTTCAACAACGCTGTGGACGACGCTTCGTATGCCGTAAATACGGGTTTGAAGGCGGCTCTGTTGGCTTATAAAACCAAATTGGTGGCCGTACAAGGCGAAACTGCCGACTCGGTTGACCCAGTAGATCCGGTTGACCCAGTAGATCCGGTTGACCCCGTGGATCCGGTTGTGATAGCGGGCGACATGGTGCACAATTTCACCACGGCGGGTAAAACGAGTACTTTTTATACCATCGCAGGAAATTTGTCGGACAGTAAAGGCACGGTAACGTATGGTACACTGACACTTACACAATGCATCAAGATAGAATCTACCACCAGCATTACCTTCGTAACCACCAAAGAATCGACTTTCACCTTGTTGTTTAATGCCGATTTTACAGGTTCTATAAAGGTGGACGATGTGAGTTATACCGCTGTGGCTGGAATTATCAGTTTTACGCTACCTGCTGGAAATCACACAATTGCGAAGGTAAGTTCGGGCAACTTATATTTCATGAGCGCGGTGTATCCTGCCGACCCCGTTGATCCAGTTGACCCCGTAGATCCCGTTACGGGTATTGAAACAGGCGCAGTTACAGGCATACGTTTGTATCCGAACCCCGTTACAAGCAATTTGTATATCGAACAACAGCGCGAAATTCAGAAAATAGAAATCTACAACCTCGCGGGTTGTTTGCTAAAAGTAGCCGGCAAAAACACCACATCGGTAAATCTTAACGATGTAAGCAAGGGCGTGTTGCTGCTAAAAATTTACACTTCCGAAGGCGTTTCGACCCATAAAATTATCAACAAATAAGGAAATTATCAATTCAATTGCACTGCAAGGCTGGCCGAAATGGCTGGCCTTTGTTAATTGAAAGGGGTTGGATATAAGCACACAAGAAAAATTTCACAATTCCACAAAAAATTATAATAAAACGAATAAAAATAAAAAAATAATTAGGAGCGGGAACGAAACTTTACTTATATACGGCGGCTGCCGGCTATCCGCTTGTAGTCCTCGCTGGAGGGGACGAAATCAGTAGGCAGCCCGTGTATTTCAATCCAAGCCTTTCCCAAACTGAGGCTTCCGTTCGCCAGCTGTGGGCTACCGCTACTATCCGGGCTAGACCGATCGGCAGCAGCATTTGTAACGCCGTAGGTTGGCTGGGCCTATTCTTTACTTTGGCCTCCGGCCATGGAGCGTTTTGCATGATGCAAACCCAAGAAATTTTCAACACATCTTACGTCTTTTTCGCCCCTTATTGCCAAAAATCAACATTTGAATTCCGGATAAAAAAAATCG
>JBDKHP010000355.1:0-14859 GCA_039797645.1 Bacteroidota bacterium | reverse complement strand
CAAAAATTTTGAAAAAAACCTACTAATTGATAAATCTGCTCAAATTAGTTTGGTTGCAAATGCCGTAAGCGGGTCTAAAGGCAGCATTGGGAGTGCATACCTCACAGCAATTGTGAGCGATTTTGCCACCGAACTTCGTACCAAAGATATGCCACGCATTCCCGTCGGATTTATGCCTATAATTCAGATACTTACCCACAACCGTTTCAACATATACCTCCGATATACCATATTTATGGTACCTGCTCTTATGGTGATGATTCTCACGATGCTCAGTGGTTTTTTGCCCGCTCTCAATATTGTGGGCGAAAAGGAAGCCGGCACCATGGAACAAATCAACGTAACACCAGTGCCCCGTTTTTTGTTTATATACGCCAAACTTGCGCCTTATTGGATAATTGGTTTCTTCGTACTAACTACCAGCATAACAATTGCTTATGTTGTTTATGGCTTAATCCCGGCCGGCCCCATAAGTACGCTATATATGTTCGCAGGCATATATATTTTATCCGTATCTGGGCTGGGTTTGCTCATTTCCAACTATTCCGACACCCTTCAGCAGGCCATGTTTGTCATGTTTTTCTTCATGCTTATCATGATTCTCGTGAGCGGTTTGTTCACCCCCGTACAAAGTATGCCAGTTTGGGCACAAAGGCTTACACTCATTAACCCCCTCAAGCATTTTGTCGATGTCATGCGCATGGTTTACCTCAAAGGCAGCAGTATCTTAGAAATGCCCCGACAACTCATTGCTCTAGGCAGTTTTGCTGTTCTTTTCAACACTTGGGCCATTCTGAGTTATAAAAAGAAAAACTAAAAATTCCGACGACGGTAAGAACTAACAAACGATTAGAAAAAAAAATAAAGATATGGAGCGGGAGCTAAACTTTTCAATTATATGGCTGCTGCCGGCTATCCGCTTGTAGTCCTCGCAAACGGGAACGGAATCACTTGGCTGCTATCGTATTTCAATCAGACCACTGTACAAAAGGCTATTGTATCACCTTGCTGTGGGCTACCGCTACTATCCGGGCTAGACCGTGCCCCACTTTCCAAACCCACGCCGTAAGATTGCTGGGCAAGCCTTGCCAGTTGGCCTGTGGCCATGATGCCCGGTCGCCAAGCCTACGGCTTGGCGATTTCCCCAGCACAAGTTCACCATTTCATGAGTCGTACGACAACAAATTCGCTTTACTAATACAGCTTTTTTCTACCAAGTGATTTATGTATCGGTTTGTATATCAAATTCTTATGTTATTGTTTTATTCTGAGATTAATCTTATTTTGTAGTTTGCTTTCTTGCTCTCTATTTGTTTTTTGAATACTTTTACACCGATTTATTGAGTCATTGTTTATATTACCAGAATGCAAAATGATTTTGTCCGGATTAAGGAAATAAAGATTTTAGAAATACTTTTAATCTCACTTCTTATTTCCCTTATCGGTATTTACATCATTGTTTCTAATTCTAGCGATAAGAGCATAAGTCTGCAATTTCACTTCTTGCTTGCAACAGGTATTATTGCTACACTTCCATTTTTGAGTTTCTCACTGATACAACGGAGTGCCTATACATTGTATGCAACGACAATTGTTTTTCTCTGTCTGGTATTGGTAATCGGACACAAAGTTGGTGGAGCAACGAGATGGGTTTCGCTTTACGATTTTCGTTTTCAGCCTTCCGAATTACTCAAGTTGGTTTTACCCTTGACTTTAATTCATTATTACCATTCAAAAAAATTACCACTTTCGAGTAAATACATTTTTTTTTCAATTTTTGTAATTACAATTCCCTTGTTATTAGTGCTTGTTCAGCCAAACCTTGGCACTTCACTCATTATATTATCTACTTCAGTTTTTGTTCCCTTCATGTTAGGTCTAAGCAAACGGACAATTCGGATTACCCTTGTTCTGCTTCTCATATTGCTTCCCTTATTGTGGGATTTTCTGTTTCCGTACCAACAACTACGGATTCTTGCATACCTCTCGCCCAGTAAGTATTCAGAATCTGTTTACCAGGTGCAACAATCAATTTTAGTTATTCAAAAGGGTGGTTTTTGGGGTGTGAACGATCTTGTACTTACTGTTCCTGAAGGTTCAACTGATTTTGCTTTTTCGATTTTTGCCTATAGGTTTGGCTTGTTCGGTGTTATGTTTCTTTTCTTTTTGTTTCACCGACTCATTAAAAATATTATTTATTTGGCTAGAATGTGTCGAAATCCATTTTTATTGGCCTTAGCAGCTTCGTATGCCTATTTGATTGTCTGCTCGTTAATGATCAATGTGTTTATGGTAACTGGTTTATTTCCTGTTGTGGGTGTGCCAATGCCTTTTATTAGTTATGGCGGTACAGCTTTTTTGGTCAATGTTTCGATTGTTACGATCTTGGTTGCAGGATTCAAGAAAAACGTCTATTATCCAATTGATATTACGAGCGTGGATTTTCGAAAACGGCAATATAGAAGGTTAAATCAATTGAGCTTATTTTCGAATCTTGTTCTACTGTCTGTTGTGTTGCGTCTTTTTTATCTCTATTTGCTTAGTTCATAATTCAATTATCTGTACGACTTTTTGTGTTTTTTTGTTTTGTAGCAAAATTTTGTTCTTTAAGACTTATATTTTGGCTTTTATATTTATAAGTTTTTGCTACAATAGTGGCCACATGGCCGTAGGCCAACTGTTTGGTTTGCCCCGCGTGATTACGGCGTTACAAATGCTGCTGCAGACCGAACTAGCCCGGATAGTAGCGGTAGCCCACAGCGGTGTGATGCGGTGTCAACAATCTGATAGGGTTCGTTTGAAATACAAAGGTTACCAGTTGAAAACGTACCCGAACGCGAGGACTACAAGCGGATAGCCGGCAGCAGTCTTTACAAATATTGTTGGGCTACAGCTCCTAAACTTTATTTTTATTTTTTTTCGAATTATTATATTTTTCGGAATTATTTTTTTGTTTTGGTGATTTATGATGTTTTTTTCTTGCTGAATTATTGTTTTTTTGGTTTTTCGGTACGTAATTTTAAAAAAAATCCCCGATCGCTTGGTGCGTCGGGGATTTTTATATTCGGAGCGTAGCTCTTAGATGATGTTCATCAGGGAATTGTCTTTAGATTCGAGCATGGAGGTTCCGGTGAGGTATATGTCGATTTCGCGAGCGGCTTCGCGGCCTTCGCTGATGGCATGTACTACAAGGGATTGTCCGCGACGCATGTCGCCGGCTGCAAATACTTTATCGACACTGGTTTTGAAGTTGTCGGTTTCTACGTTGCCACGTGCGTCGAGTTTTACACCAAGTTGCTCGAGGAGACCTTCTTTTTGTGGGTGAAGGAAGCCTACGGCGAGGAGTGCCAATTGGCATGGCATTTCGCGTTCGCTACCCGCAATTTCTGTGAAGGAGTTGCCTTGCCATTCTAACTCTATGAGCTTAATGGCTTTGAGTTTGCCGTGTTTGTCGGCCACAAATTCCTTGGTGTTTACGGCCCAATAGCGTGTGCAGCCTTCGTCTTGCGACGAACTGGTGCGCATAATTTGGGGGTATTGTGGCCATGGTGTGCGTGGGTTTTTTTCGGCGGGTGGTTGTGGCAATAACTCGATTTGGGTTACTGATTTCGCCCCCTGACGGATGGATGTACCTACGCAGTCTGAGCCTGTGTCGCCACCACCAATTACGATTACGTCTTTGCCTGTGGCAAGGATTTCGTCGGTTGTGATTGTATCGCTTGCGTTGCGCTGGTTTTGCTGTTTTAGGAAGTCCATCGCGTAATGTATGCCTTGGGCTTCGCGGCCTTGGGCTTTGATGTCGCGGGCTATGGTGGAGCCTCCGGTGAGGAGTACTGCATCGTAGTCGGCCATGACGGATTCTACTGAAACATTTTCGCCTACGTTGGCGTTGGTCTCGAAGTTGATTCCGGCGCGTCCCATTACTTCAATTCGTCGGTCAATTACGGATTTCTCAAGTTTAAAGTCGGGAATTCCGTAGCGGAGTAGCCCGCCGATACGGTCGGCACGTTCGAATAGTGTGACGGTGTGTCCGGCAACGTTAAGTTGCGCAGAAGCTGCCATACCTGCTGGGCCAGAACCTATTACGGCAACTCTTTTGCCCGTGCGGGTGAGTGGCAGTTGGGGTTTTACCCATCCTTCGGTGTAGGCGCGTTCTACGATGTGCTTCTCTATCATTTCGATCGTGGTAGGTCGCTTGTTGATGGATAGCACGCAGGAAGCTTCGCAAGGGGCTGGACAAATACGACCCGTGAATTCTGGGAAGTTGTTGGTAGATGTGAGAATCTCGAATGCACCTTTCCAGTCTTGCTTATAGACCATGTCGTTGAAATCGGGGATGTTGTTGCCCAGCGGACAGCCGCTGTGGCAGAAGGGTATCCCACAATCCATGCAACGCGCAGCTTGTTTTTCAACATTGATGCGGCTGTATAGAAACTCGAATTCGTTGTAATTTTTTACCCTTTCGTGGGCCGGACGCTTGGGTGGTAACTCCCGGCTATATTCTAAGAAACCTGATGGTTTGCCCATTTTGTTTTTCTCTAAATGTTTGACAATTAATTTACTGTACCTGTTACGGCTGTTGCTGCACCTTGTGCTTTTGCATCGGCTATCATTTGCTCGAGTTTTGCTTTTTCGCTGATGCGTTTGAGTGCGAGGCGGTATTCTTCGGGGTAAACCTTCACGAATTTGCGCATCTCGTTGTCCCAATTGTCGAGGATAAAGCCTGCAATTTTACTCTTGGTGTATTTCTGGTGATTCTGAATGGCTTCAATAAGTACGTCTTCGTCGGCAAATGAGATCTGACCGAAATCTTTGAGTTCGTAGTTTTTGAAGGTTTCAAACACACCTTTAGGATCGTAGATATACGCAACCCCACCAGACATACCTGCGCCAAAGTTTGTGCCTACGTCGCCAAGGATTATGACTTGGCCGCCTGTCATGTATTCGCAACCGTGACGGCCTACGCCTTCTACAACGGCTTTTACACCGGAGTTTCGTACGGCAAAACGCTCGCCTGCTACGCCACTAATGTAAGCTTCGCCTGAAGTTGCACCGTAGAACGCTACGTTACCAATGATGACGTTTTCGTTTGATTCAAAACGAGCTTCGCGGTCGGGATAGATTATCATCTTACTGCCAGAGAGTCCTTTACCGAAGTAATCGTTCGCTTCGCCTTCAAGTTCGAAGGTAATGCCTCGGGCACTGAATGCACCAAAACTTTGTCCGGCTGAACCTCTGAATTTGAGATTGATCGTATTGTCTGGTAAACCTACGCCTTTGTAGCGTTTGGAGATTTCGTTGGAAAGCATCGTACCTATCGAACGGTCGGTATTACAGACATCGAACTCCATAGAGAGCGGTTTGCCTTCTGCAAGGGTTTCGGCTGCTTTGTTGATGATTTTCCAATCGAAGAATGCTTCGATATTGTGGTTTTGGTCAATCGTTTTGTAGAGGGTATAGTCTTTATCTACTTCTTCTTTGTAGAGAATTGGACTAAGGTCTAGGGTCTTGATTTTCCAGTGTCGGATGTCTTCGCGTTCTTTAAGTACGTTTACTTGCCCTACCATTTCGTTGATGGTACGGTAGCCGAGCATTGCCATATATTCGCGGAGGTCTTGTGCCATGAAGGTGAAGAAGTTCACCACATGCTGAGGATCGCCGGTGAATAGTTTGCGAAGTTCAGGATCTTGTGTCGCTACACCTACGGGGCAGGTGTTGAGGTGACATTTACGCATCATGATACAACCCGAAGCAACCAAGGCTGCTGTGGCTACGCCCCATTCTTCGGCACCTAATAAGGTCGCGATTGCAAGGTCGCGTCCGGTACGGATCTGTCCGTCAACTTGTACTGTAATACGATCGCGGAGGCGGTTTTTTACGAGGGTTTGGTGCGTCTCCGAAAGTCCCATTTCCCAAGGTGTACCTGCAAATTGTACCGAACTGATAGGCGATGCGCCTGTACCTCCATCGTGTCCTGCAATAAGTACGACGTCGGCGTGGGCTTTTGTTACCCCGGCAGCAATGGTTCCTACTCCTGCTTTTGATACGAGTTTTACGTTGATACGTGCGGCACGGTTGGCATTTTTTAAGTCGTAGATTAGTTGTGCCAAATCTTCGATTGAGTAAATATCGTGGTGAGGCGGAGGCGAAATAAGACCTACCCCTGGGGTTGAGTGACGTACACGGCCGATCCAATCGTCCACTTTGTCGCCCGGTAATTGCCCACCTTCGCCAGGTTTTGCACCCTGCGCCATTTTAATTTGAATTTCGTCGGCATTGGTAAGGTAGTGGCTGGTAACACCGAAGCGACCCGAAGCTACTTGTTTAATTGCCGAACGCATACTGTCGCCATTAGGCAAACGCTCGAAACGGATTTCGTCTTCGCCACCTTCGCCACTGTTGCTTTTGCCGCCAATACGGTTCATGGCAATGGCCAATGTACTATGCGCTTCGTGAGAAATAGAACCGAAGGACATCGCACCCGTTGCGAAACGCTTGAAGATGTTTTCGATGGGCTCTACCTCTTCGATCGGGATAGATTTACGCTTGCGAAAATCGAGTAAGCTACGAATTGTAATCGCTTTTCTCGATTGGTCATTTATGGCATGTGCGTATTTTTTGTACGCTTCGTAATCGTTACTTCTGGCTGCCTGTTGGAGTAGTGTCACCGTTTCTGGATTGAAAAGGTGGTGTTCGCCTTTGCGTTTCCATTGGTAAATACCGCCTTCTTCCAAACGGGCACGGGTGCCACTCTGAATTGGGAATGCCAAACGGTGGCGCACGAGTACTTCTTTTGCAATACCTTCAAAACCAATACCTTCGAGGCGAGAAATTGTGCCATCGAATGCTTTCTGTATTACTTCAGTCGAAAGACCAATCGCTTCAAAAATTTGTGCCCCGTGGTAGGATTTCAGCGTAGAAATACCCATTTTCGACATGATCTTGAGCAGACCGTTGCCAATGGCATATACGTAATTATGGAAAGCTTTTTCGTTACTGAATTTCAGCGGCGTTAGTTTGTCTGCACGCATTTCAGTAATCGTTTCAAAAGCCATATAAGGGTTCACTGCATTGGCACCATAACCAATTAAAGTTGCAAAATGGTGTGTTTCGCGCACATCACCAGCTTCAACCATCAGCCCGGTACGCACACGTAATCCGTTGGACACCAAATGGTGGTGTATCGCTCCTACGGCCAACAACGATGGAATTGGCGCATGTTGGGCATCAATCTTACGGTCGGAAATAAGGAGTACGTTATACCCTTCGTCCATTACAGCAATGTCAGCTTCGTGGCAAATGGCATCGAGTGCTTTTTCAAGTTCACCGGGTTCGCCAGTGGCTTTAAATACGGCACTGATGGTTTTGATACGGAAACTCTCGTCTTGGTAATCGCGAAGTTTGTCGAGTTCGGCGTTGGTAAGTACCGGCTGCTCAAACACGATTTGTTTACAGTGCAGAGGTGTTTCGGAAAGTAAGTTATAAATCCGACCAACACCTGTACGCAGCGACATCACCACACGTTCACGAATTGGGTCGATAGGTGGGTTACTTACCTGAGCAAACTGCTGTTTAAAGTAGTTTGAAAGGTGACGGCTTTGGTTGGACAATACGGCCAAAGGCACATCGGCACCCATAGAACCTAGTGGTTCTTTGCCAGTGATTGCCATTTCACGCAAAATGAAATTCACATCTTCTTGGCTAAACCCGAATGCTTGTTGGCGGGTAAGCAAACCTGGCGCATCCAACGGATACTCAGTTTCCTTCTCTGGCAGATCTTCAATATGTTTCTGGTTAAGAGCAAGCCAAGTTCCGTACGATTTACGGGTACTTATCTCATGCTTAATCTCTTTGTCGTACACAATACGGCCTTGCTCTAAGTCGGCATAGAACATTTTGCCAGGCTGTACACGCCATTTTTTTACCACTTTGCTTTGTGGTACAGGCAACGCACCAGCTTCTGATGCCAGGATTACGTAGTCGTCGTCGGTAATTACGAATCGCGACGGACGCAAGCCGTTGCGGTCGAGGGTTGCACCCACAATTTTACCATCGGTGAAGCACAGCGACGCTGGGCCATCCCATGGTTCCATCAATGAATCATGGTATTCGTAAAAAGCTTTCTTTTCTTTAGACATTTTGGCACTGTGCTGCCATGCTTCTGGCACGAGCATCATCAGTACATGTGGCAACGAACGTCCGCCCATTACGAGCATCTCTACCATAAGGTCGAGGTTGGCCGAATCTGAGTTGTTTTCGTCGAGTATAGGGAGTATTTTAGAAATCTCTGCCTTGGTGAAGGTGGTCGATTCAAAAAGAGTTTCATTAGAACGCATCCAGTTTACGTTACCGCGTACTGTATTGATTTCTCCGTTATGAGCCAAAAAGCGGAAAGGTTGCGCCAATCTCCATTTTGGAAAGGTGTTGGTAGAGAAACGCGAGTGAACCAGCGCAATAGCCGATACCAATCTAGGGTCGCTCAATTCAGGGTAATATGCACGTACTTGGTGCGTACGAAATTGCCCTTTGTAAATAATTGTTTTGTAAGACAGCGAAGGGATATAAAAATCGCCACTACCATCTAAAAGTTCGCGGTTAATCAAATGCGTTGAATACATTCTCAACACGAACAATTTACGCTCTAAGTCAGCAGGTGTAATATCGTCTTGGTGCGACACAAATACGTGCTCTACTTTAGGCTCTTTTTCTAAGGCTGTTTTACCCACATGGTTTCTGCGTGTAGGAATATCGCGGTATCCCAACAAGTTGAACCCTAATTCTGCAATACAGTTGTTGAAAAGTTTTCTGCTAGATTCTCTAAGCTTAATTTCTCCAGGAAAATAAACCATACCAGCACCATATTTCCCAAACTCCGGAAGTTCGATGGCTATTTTTTTACACTCTTCCTGAAAAAATGCATCAGGTAATTGAAGTAAAATACCTGCCCCGTCACCCGAATCCGGATCGCTGCCTATCGCGCCACGGTGTTCCATATTCTCTAGCATTGTCAAGGCATCGCTCACGAGTTGGTGGGTTTTAAGACCTTTAATTTGGGCTATAAAACCAATCCCACACGAATCGACCTCGCAAGCCGGAACATACATCGACTTTGTATGTTTGCTATCCGGCATCTCTTTTTTGTGTTTGTCCTTCATAGTAACGCTTATTTATTTTCTAACTTCCGGTTCGGGTTCAATCAAAACTTTCGAGAGCTCACAATTTGGATTGGGCTCAAATACATTCACTTGACAATACGCTAAACGCCTTTATCTTCTCAGAAAAGCTGCTTTTTAACGCCGTCTCTTACATTATGAAATATTATTAGGGCTAATTATGCAAATTTATAATTAAATATCCATTCTACAAACCAAACAATAAGGCAAACGAGGCGCATATATATTTCTTATGTAAATACAGTCACAAAATTATAAATTTTCAAATCTGTTTTTTTGTATATTTGGCCTATAAATACCCTCTATTTCAGTAAATTAAGCTTTTATGTGAATAGAAATCGTTTGCATTCGTATTTCTCTTTCAATTTGTTGTTCCCTGTTTTAAATACAGAGAACAGAATACTGTCGAATATGAAGATTCTAACAAAACCCAACGATCGAAAAAAAATAAAAAAAAGGATTTGGAGCGGGAGCGAAACATTATTTATTAACGGCTGCTGCCGGCTATCCGCTTGTAGTCCTCGCGTTCGGCTACGAAATCAACTGGCTGCCTTAGAATTTCAGTCAAGTTCCATCAGCTTGCTGCCGCCGCATCACACCGCTGTGGGCTACCGCTACTATCCGGGCTAGACCGATCGGCAGCACCATTTGTAACGCCGTAGGTACGCGGGGCAAGCACTTTACCTTGGCCTACGGCCATGTGGCGTTATCGAACTCCAAGCCTACGGCTTGCCCTGAAGTAAAGAATACTAAAAAGCGCGACAATATATTTGTCGCTTAACCTAAGCATTACAGATCATTCAACTAAACCACACACAAATGAAAAAAAAATTACTCTTATGGTACACATTAACTTATTGTGTGCTTTTTGCACTGCCTAGTTTTGCGGGAGGTGGAATATTTCAGGCCTACGTGACATTCAATACAGGCACGCAAAACAACTATTACCACGGCTATGAGAACGCCGACGCTTCGCCTACTGCGCTCGACGGGGTAAATTTTGGCGAAATTGCGCCAGAAAGTTTCTTCATGCTCAAGGGTGCAGAAGTGAAAACCTACAAAAATGGAGCAACCAACATAACGGGTGCTATCCTTTATTATCAGGTGTACGAATCAGGTGCAGGAGACAAAGGTACTGTTTTCGAAATTTCGCTCACCAATTGGGAAAATCTCACAAACCCAGGCGATCAGAAAATATTCACCAACAACGCCCAGCTACCCATCGCACAAGGTCTCAAAGCGGGGAATTATGTGTTTGAATGTTGGATTAAGGTCAACAACAACGAAACTCCTTATTATTCCAACAACAACAATAGCGGGAACAATTACCGTGCATACTTTAAGGTTGTTGCCAAACGTACACCCGCTTTGCAGTGGACACCCCTCTTCCCGCAAGTCACCGATGCCTTAACGCTCAGTTTCGACAAGAGTTTGGGGAATGCGGGTTTGGCAGCAGCTTCTGCACCTTATTATATACATACCGGCGTAAACGAATGGACACACAGCAGCACTTGGCTCGACAATGCCACCAAATACCAACTCAGTCTGCAAAGTGGCAATGTCTATACACTCGCCATGAGCGACATTCGTGCGTATTACGGACTTGGCGGTAGCGACCCAGTATCGAGCATTCAGGCCATTTTCCGAAACACCGACGGTTCTGCACAAGCCAAGGATTACGGCAGCAACGACTTCCGTGTCCCAATCTACCCTGCTGGCTTGCAGATGCGACTCGAAGCCCCTAGCGGCACACCTATGCTATCCGCGAATCAGTTTCTCAATATTGAGGCGAGCACCAATTCAGGTACACAAGCAAAGATCTATCTCGACAATGTCTATAAGGCCGACGCCACACTGGTTGGGAACACAGCAAGCTACGCACTGAATGTAGGCACCGATCTTGGTCTGCATACCGTCAAGGTTGAGATCAACGACGGCACTACGACAATCTTCAAAACCTTCGATTATTTCGTACGCGGCTCTCAAGTGGAGGAGACAACACCTGTGGGGCTGAAAAATGGTGTCAATTACATCAACGACAACAGCGTAACCCTCGTATTGTGGGCTCCCTTTAAAAAAGATGTGTACCTAATTGGCGATTTCAACGACTGGAAACCCACCGAAGCATACCGCATGAAGTATGACGCTACGGCACAAAACTTTTGGCTCAACCTCACGGGGCTGGTTAAAGGCCAAGAGTACGGCTACCAATACCTCATCGACGGAAACCTCCGCATTGCAGATGCATACACCAACAAAGTACTCGATCAGTGGAACGATCCCGACATACCAGCAGCCGTGTATCCGAATCTGAAAGCCTATCCCGCAGGGAAAACGTCCGATATTGTGTCGGTGTTCCAAACAGCCAAACCGAGCTTTCCTTGGAAAGTTACCACTTTCACCCCTTCAGCAATTGGGGCGACACAACCCGACCTCACCATTTACGAACTCCACATTCGCGACTTTACCAACGACGGAGGCATCGGTACAATCAGGGATGCGATGGCCAAGCTCGATTACCTCCAAAGTTTGGGCATTAACGCCATCGAGCTAATGCCCATCAACGAATTCGAAGGCAACAACAGTTGGGGCTACAACCCGTCCTTTTATTTTGCGCCCGATAAGGCCTACGGCACCGAGGCCGACTATAAAGCCTTTATCGACGAATGTCACCTTCGGGGCATTGCGGTGATTATTGATATGGTACTCAACCACTCTTTTGGCCAATCGCCCATGGTGCGTATGTATTTTGACAATTTCGGATCGTGGGGCGCACCTTCTGCCGAGAATCCTTGGTTCAACCGCACATCGCCCAACACATCCTATTCGTGGGGTGCAGATTTCAACCACGAGAGTCAGGCCACCAAGAACTTTATCGACCAAGTAGCTTCATTTTGGCTCACCGAATACAAAGTGGACGGATTTCGTTACGATTTTACCAAAGGTTTCACGAATGTGGGTGGCGACGGATACGCGTATGATGCCTCACGCATTGCCATACTGAAACGCATGTACGACCATATCAAGTCCGTAAACACCAACGCATACGTAATTCTGGAACACCTCACCGATCAGGGTGAAGAAAAAGAGCTCATGAATTATGGCATGATGGTCTGGACAACCGAACCCAACCGCCGTTTTATGGATGCCATGAAAGGCTACGATACCGACAATCACTTTTTGTCATCCGTCTCTTACAAAACTCGAGGCGCAAACACACCGACATACCCCAATCTTGTAACTTTTATGGAAAGCCACGACGAAGAGCGCATTATGTACCCCGCGCTTACCTACGGCAACAACGATGGTGGCTTATACGACATCAAGAATCTGAACACGGCGCTCAAACGTGCCGAAGCATCTGCCGCCTTCTTCTTGTCAGTCCCTGGCCCTAAAATGATTTGGGAATTTGGCGAACTTGGCTACGGCACATCCATCGACTACCCAAGCCGAACAGGCTTCAAGCCCGTACATTGGGACTATTACGACAATCCCGAACGACGTAAAGTATTCAATACCTACGCACTCCTCAACAATTTGCGTCAGCATTACCCCGCCTTTCGCACCAGCGACTTCAATATTTGGGAAGCTCCCGATGGCGACGGAAACGAAGGCGCAAAAAGTATTCGTTTGCGCATCGACGGAACTGACGTGGTAGTACTTACCAATTTCTCAGTCTATCCCAAATACTGCAACCCTCAATGGGAAGAGCAAGGCACATGGTACGATCTTTTCGCCAACAACACCTACAATGTGGACGGCGGAAACATTGGCAACTGGATTCAACTACAACCCGGCGAATACCGCATTTACTCCTACGGCGCAGCCCTCGACGCAAGCCTCGCTACATGGCAAGGTACTACAACCGATTGGCATACAGCCACAAACTGGAACACAGGCAAAGTGCCCGCTACGAACACCAACGTCCTTGTGTCAGCACTTGGCAATACGGTATTTCCGAAAATCGGCACTACCACCACCATCAACGACCTGCAAATTGGCGAACATGCCAGTGTTGAAATACAAAATGCCGCCACACTTACTGCGCACAATCTCAGCGTAAAAGCCTCCGATGCAAGCGTGGGCATGATACTCGACAAATCCACAACAGGCAACCTTAGCCTCACAGGCACAGCCACCGTAGAATACACCATCAAGCCCAACAAATGGGTGAATATTGGCACGCCGACCAACCTGACAAACATCCCCGCAACCCTCATCAGTTCGGGATACCTCAAACGTTACGACGAGAGCACATCCGCTTGGAAATACCTCAAATCAACCGACGTATTCGAAGCTGGCCGTGGCTACAACTTCTGGTTGAACAAAGACCAGACGCTCAAATTTACTGGCCAACTACTCACTGGAAATATTAGCTACAACCTCACGCGCACCGCAACCACGGGCAACGGCTGGAATCAATTGGCCAACCCCTACCTTTCGGCCATCGAATGGACAGCAACCGACTGGGGCACAGACCCGAACCTGCCTACAAGCTATTATCTATGGGACGACGCAGCAGGCAATTACGGCACATACAACCACACCCTCGGAGCAGGCACAGGCACACTTTCGGCCAACGGATTCATCCCGCCGATGCACACATTTTTTGTGCAAGCCACCCAAAATGCAACGATTGAATTCCACAACGCCAACCGTACCACCCAACTTTCCACCAGCAAAAAGACCGAACCAATTGGCATTTTGCGCCTCCGTGTACGTACCAACAAAGGCGCCGACGAACTCATTCTTGCCAACAATCCGCTCACGACGCTCAATTACGAACCACAGGCCGACATCCTGAAACTACGCGCCGAAACACCCGACGTATCACTCATCCAGACCGTTGGCACGAAAGAGTACGCCGCCCAATCCTTCGATTTGGCCAGCACCAACTCCCTCGAAATCAGCCTCTTTTCTACCGAAACCCGCAGCCTCACGCTCCAATTCTTAGGCACCGACAACTTCCTCGGCGTCCACGAGCTTACCGTCGAAAACCCCACAACAGGCACATTCACACCTATTTATGGGAATGCCGACTATACCGTGTCGCTACAAGCCGCACAAAGCCAGAAGCTAATTCTGCATTTCTCCAAAAAATCGTTGGCCGTAGAAACCACTGAAAATCAGACACAAATCTACGCCACTAGCGGCAACATCTACATCCGTCAACTCGGTACCGAAAACGCCATGCAGTTACACGTGTACGACCTCATGGGGCGCGAATTGCTCCACCAAAACCTCCCAAGCAGTGCGCTAAACAAAATACCCGCACCCGCCAAAGGCATTCTACTCATCCAAACCCGCACCGAAACGCAGACCAATACCCAAAAAATCTTCGTCGAATAAACCGCGCAGTTTGCACCCAACAAGAGCAGCCCGACCCAAATCGAGGCTGCTCTTTATGTATCCCACCCGAATACCCCTCCCCGATCGAAAAAAAAGAAAATAAAAAAAAGGATTTGGAGCGGGAGCTAAACACGCTTAATAGGCGGCGGTATCCGGCTCTTGGCTGTAGTCCTCGCAACGGGTACGGCATCACTTGGCCGCCGCAGTCTTTCAATTTTACCACAGCACGAACGGCCACTCCACACATGCTGTGGGCTACTTGCCGCGATCCGGGCTAGACCCATCGGCAGTTTTCCAATCCCACGCCGCTGTCACGCTGGGCAAACACTTCTGCATG